>JAISPA010000192.1 GCA_031275255.1 Acidaminococcales bacterium
TGGAAGGCAAAACGTCTTTTGACAACTTTCACGCAAAAATAAACCGGTTGGTAATCGACGCCGCGCTTAAATCAAACCTGATCCGGCAGAGCGGCAATGACATCCACGCGCTGACCCACGCCATGGAAGAAGCCAAAAAAGGCATAATCATCAGCGTCAATACAGGCGCCAGCGTGAGTTTGAAAATCACGGCCGTCTGCGACGAGGACTGGCTGGCGGTGGCGATGTTTGGCAAATCGGCCCTGCATCATATAACCAACCATGACCGGGCCGGGTTAGGGGTAATGCATATATAAAGAGGCGGGAGGTGTAACGTGTGTACTGAAAGCAGGGACAACCCTGCGGCGCTTGACTTTGTGAAAAGAAAAGGAAAGGAGCGAATGTGATGGAGTTTAAAGGTATCACGCGCGAGTGGGACACCCTTAAAAAAGACACTAAGGCCAGGGTCGGGGCGGCTTCCGCTTACACGAAGAACGGCAAAATCGTTGACGCTGAAAATACGGTTGCTTTGCTGGAGACGGTCATAAAGCCTTTTGACAAGGTGAATATTGAGGGAAACAATCAAAAGCAGGCTGATTTCCTGGCTAAATGCCTATGCGAGGTCGATGTGAAAAAAATTCACGACCTGCACATGGTGCAATCGGTACTGACGCTGCCCGAACATCTCGACGTTTTTGAAAAAGGCATCGCGAAAAAACTGGATATGTCGTTTTCCGGTCCGCAGGCGGGGCGTATCGCCGAATTTTTAAAAGAGGGCAAACTGGAACTGGGAGCGATTCATACCTACCTTGAATTGTACGGGCGCTATTTTGTCGACCTGACGCCGCGCGTCGCGCTGATTGTCGCGACTATGGCGGACGCGGCCGGCAACCTGTTCACGGGTTTCAGCACGGAAGACACTCCGGCCATCGTGGAGGCGACGAAATTCCGGCAGGGCATAGTTATAGCGCAAGTGAATGAAATCGTCGAAAAACTTCCCCGCGTGGACATTCCGGGCGATTGGGTTGATTTTGTGGTGCAATCGCCGAAGCCGTTTTATATTGAACCGCTGTTTACACGCGATCCCGCTTTGATCACCGACGCGCAGGTCTTAAAAGGAATGATGGCGATAAAAGGCATTTACGCCGAATACGGCATAAAGCGCTTGAACCACGGCATCGGGTTTGACACGGCCGCCATTGAGCTTTTGCTGCCCACTTACGGCGAACAGTTGGGCCTGAAGGGCAAAATATGCACAAATTTCATTTTGAATCCTCACCCCAGCCTGATTCCCGCCATCGAATGCGGCTGGGTGGAGTCTGTCCACTGCTTCGGAGGGGAACTCGGGATGGAGAACTATGTGGCTGCGCGCAGCGATATTTTCTTCGTCGGCCCGGACGGTTCCATGCGCTCTAACCGCGCGTTTTCTCAGACAGGCGGCCATTACGCCGTCGATATGTTTATCGGCGGCACCTTGCAGATAGATCCTTACGGCAACAGTTCCACCGCGACCGCCAACCGCGTGGCCGGTTTCGGCGGCGCGCCCAACATGGGCTGCGATCCCAAAGGGCGCCGCCATTCGACGGAAGCGTGGCTAAAGTGCGGGGCGGAATACAGCAAGGCACCCGAACTGTGGGGAACGGTACACCGCGGCAAACGCCTTGTCGTGCAGATTGCCGAGACCTTCAGGGAAAAACTCGCGCCAGGGTTCGTGGAAGAACTCGACGCCTTCGCTTTGGCCAAAAACGCCAAACTGCCGATAGAGCCGGTCATGATTTACGGCGACGACCTGACCCATGTTATTACCGAGGACGGCATAGCTTATCTGCATAAATGCGAAAACATGGAAGAACGCACGGCGGCCATCCGCGGCATAGCGGGCTTTACGGAAGTCGGCCTGAAGGCCGATCCGAAGACGACGGCAAAGCTTAAAGAGCGCGGCGTTATCAGGACCACGGACGACCTCGGCATAGATATTACCAAAGCCACCCGTTCCATGCTGGCCGCGAAAAATGTCCATGATCTGGTTGTCTGGTCAAAAGGCTTATACAATCCCCCCGCAAGATTCAGGAACTGGTAAGAGGAGGAGGACAAAATGGCATTACAAGTCTTGGAGTTTAATTTTAAGTCGGCAGCCACGCAGTCCATACCAAAAGAATGGTCGCATACCGGCGTTACCGGTTCCGGCGATTTGGAAGTGCTGCTTGAGAAAAAGGATCTCGGCGGCGGCGTGAAGGCAAAGGTTGTAACTCCGGTAAAAGGATTTGACGCGGTCTGGGAAAAAATGATCCAAAAGTTTGTGACAGACACCGGCGTGGGGAATCTCAGCATTGAAATAAACGACGACAACGCGACGCCGATCGTGGTATACATGAGACTGCGCCAGGCCCTGGCGGAGGCAACCGCAAAGGAGGCTGAATAAACATGAAAAAATGGAGCGAGCTTAAAGACAGCAGCTTTTTCGACGCCAGTGCCCGCGAGCGCGCCGTCGGCCTGGTTGACAAAGGGACTTTCACCGAGTTTTTGCATCCGCTGGACAGATATTGCAGTCCGCACCTGGTTGTGCTGGGGCAGGCGGTGGAGTTTGACGACGGCATGGTCTGCGGCGTAGGGCTGCTTGGCCGCCATCCGGCTTTCATTATATCCATGGAAGGCAGGTTTATCGGCGGCGCCATCGGTGAAGTAAACGGCGCTAAAATGGTGGGCGCCATTCGCCTGGCTCTCACAGCCGCGAAAGAAATCAAGGCAAAATATCCCGGCGAATACGAAGCCAAACGGCCGCTTGTCGTTATATCTTTTGAAACAGGCGGCGTCCGCCTGCACGAATCCAACGCCGGCCTGCTGGCGCACGCCGAGGTGATGGACGCCTTCCAGGACTGCCGGCATATTGTACCGGTAGTCTCCGTCGTCGGCAGCAAAGTAGGCTGTTTCGGCGGCATGGGTTTTGTCGCCGCCGCCGCCGACGTCATCGTCATGAACGAGCAGGGGCGCATTGGCCTGACCGGACCGGAAGTCATAGAACAGGAAATGGGCAAGGAAGAATTTGACGCTTCCAACAAAGCGCTGGTCTATCGCACCACCGGCGCCAAACACAAATACATCATTCAGGATTGCAACTATCTGGTGGAGGACACCATCGGCGATTTTCACAAAGTTCTCGGGGAAATAGCCGGAAAAAGCATGGAAGAAATCGAAAAGATGCGCCGCATCGGCTCGATAGACCTGGTCAGGGAACAGCAGGAACTGGTAAAACTGGTCGGCGACATGCAGCCCAAAGACTCCATGGATGTGTGGAAACATTTCGGCAATGAAAACCCGGCCGCTTTGCCGGAACTGTCAACCGCCGAATTTCTGAAAACCGTAAAGCGCAGAGCGCGCTCTTAAAGAGAGGGGGGAACGAATATGGATGATTTTGAAAATGAAAACACTATGATCGGCCGCGGCCGCGAAGCTGTTGAGCAGATCGTCGACCCGGGTTCTTTTAAGGAAAATGTCATAAATGATTATAACTTTGAAGCCGACTGCGCGCCCGGTTCGGTGGTCGGAACCGCCGTGCTGGACGGCAAACCCGTAACCATTATCGCCAGCGACGCGGAAGCGTTCAACGACCGGTTTCCCGTGGTATTCGGCGGCGTAATAGGCCTGGAGGAAGGGTACAAAATGGCCACCGCCGTGTATAAGACCATTGAAGCCGACAAAGATAAGCCCTTGGCGGAAAAGCGGGCAATCATATTGATTGTGGATACGCCCGGCAACGGCCCCGGCAAACTGGAAGAAATCGCCGGCATGAACAAAGCGACCGGCAGCTACCAGCTGGCTTTGGCGGAGGCGAGAAAAACCGGCCATCCGATTGTGGCCTGCGTCATCGGCCGCGCTATTTCCGGCGCTTTCCTGTGCCACGGCTTGCAGGCGGACCACATAGTCGCCCTGTCGCAAGAATTTGGCACCATGATCCACGTTATGCCGCTTACGTCCATTTCGCGCATTACCAAGCTCAACATCGAGATACTGGAAGAACTTGCCAAGGAAAACCCGGTGTTCGCGGCCGGCGTCGGGTTCTTCTACAAACTGGGCGGCGTGCAGGAAATCATTGAGAAGATTGAAGACATGCGCTCCGTTATCATCAAACACGTGAACGAAGTAGCCCGGCTCAAAGCCGAAGGCAAGGGCGAGCTGCTCGGGCCGTGGGGCAGAGGCATACTGGGCAACGAGCGTGGCGGGCGCGTCGACCGCGTCAAAGTCATGGACAAAATGAAAGAAGAATTCGCCGCGGTTGCCGGTAAATACATCGGAGCTTGAGGGGTAAAGGCATGAGCGATCTTCTTCGGGAACTGAGCAAAATGGTAGACGATTTCGGCGCCGCGCCCAAGATCGGCGAAATGCCGAGAAAAAATTTGGCCGACAAAGGGATTTTGGGGCCGACCGCCGCGCATTTCGTTGAAGAAGTACATACGCCGCTCAATTTTTCCTATATTACTTTTTCCACCGGCACATCCGCCTTTCAAAACATCGTGGGCATTACGCACGCCGAACTGCCTGACAGAATAAAAGCCTCGCGGGCCGCGCTGGAAGCGGCCGGCCTTAAAAAGGGCGATAAACTTTTGGTTACCTATCCCCCTTTGGTCAATGTCTTTTCCGCGCAGGCGCTGCTGGAGTTCGGACTGGAATGGACATTTTTGCTCCGTTCCAGCCGGGACGCCTTTCTGGCCGGGTTGTACGATGAAAAACCCGATGCCGTGATTGGCGAATCGTCCTTTCTCCGGGCGGCAATCGAAGATGCAAAAAAAATGAATATCGCGGCGCAACTGCCCCAATGCCCTGTCGTGCTGGCGGCGGGGACAACGCTTGACCTGGAGCTCTTGCCGGTCGCGCGGGAAGTGCTGTCCGCCTCCGTACATGATTTTTACGGCTGCCAGGAGTTTGGCTGGCTCGTGGTGGACGGCGCGCCTGTCCGCGACGATATAGTGCTGCTGCCGGACAAAATCAAAGGGAAGGAGTATTGTGAACTGGCGGTGGGGGGCCTGCCCATGGGCGACAGCTTTGTTTGTTCCGAGACGGGACATGTCTGCGACCGGGGCGGAAAAATCATAACGTACAGCCGTGAGCGTAATTATCCGGAACTGGAGGTGGTGGTGAAAGCCAGCCCCCTTTCCTCCGCCCTTACCCTCAACCGCCTGGCCCGCGGCATTTTGCGCATCAAGGGGCGGGTGGTCAAGGTAAGCCCGGACGTAAAACTAAACGCTCCCCACACCGTTTTGGAGCTCGTTCCCGACCCGCTGGCCAAAGGGGAAAGGCAGTCTTTTATCATCGAGGGGCCGGAAAAAACCCGTTATTTCGACAGCATGGCCAAAGCGCAGCTTGATTACCAGCAAAGCGACAAAAAGGATCCTGTATGGATGAAAAAAAGCTGAAGCGCCATGACTTCGTTTATCTCACGGCGGTGGGCGCGGAACTGGCCGCCAAAACCGCCGGAT
>JAISPA010000239.1 GCA_031275255.1 Acidaminococcales bacterium
GTTCGCGTATTCTATGTCGGCGAAGGTTTGCTGTTTCATCTTTTACACCCGCTTCCCTTTTTGATTATTATATCATACTGTTTTGCGGAAAGGGTAGCATTTAATCAGTAGTTACTTAAATTATGTTCAATATGTTATTGACCAAATAAAGGCCAACGGAACAATAACGCATAAAAAGATGTTTGGAGAATATTTAATATATTTGAACAATAAACCAGTTGTAATGATTTGTGATAATACGGCATTTGTAAAAATGCTTGATTGTATAAACCCTTTAATGGAAAATGAAGAAACAGGTTTTCCGTATGACGGGGCAAAAAAGCATTATATTATAAATGTAGACAACAGTGAACATCTAAGTAATGTAGTAATGGTATTAGAAAAAAATGTACCAATACCAAAAAAGAAAAAGAAATAAGAAACTCGCCGTGCCGTCCGTGGCACGGCGCTTTGTAGTAATTTTTACTTCGCATAACAGGTCTGTATATGCTCCGCTCCCTTCGGTCGCTCCGGGGTTCTGTTCGCATAGGTCGGCTGCGCCGCCCACAGCTCATTCCACCCACATTTTGCCAGCCTTGGCCTTTGCTTCGCAAAGCCTTCCGGGCGGCTAAAACGTCGTATACAGCCGGAACGTTATGCGCAATTTTGCCTAAATATTTTGATAAATTACGCCAGAATATCGACAAAAAATTTTAACCGGAACCGGTTATGCTCGTTGAAAAAGATCGAACAATATTGGCAATCAATAAAGTTGCGGAAAAAGAAGGCCGGCGGCTTGGAATTAAATGTTCTTCCATGCCGCCGCTGGAACGGCATAAAGGCTGTAAGGCAAATGCGGCTCTTTCTACTCAAGAGTATCAGTGCGCTAAATGGAAGGGCGTTTATGGCGATGTAATAACTTTCTGGCTCCCTCTTGAAGAATATCCCGATTGTTTTATTCATTTTTCTGTAGGACAGAAATTGAACTATGAATAGATAAACACAGTATAACAGGGACTGTATACGCTTTACCGCCGGCGGGAAAGTTGTAAAATGAATTGCCCAAGCAAATAAAAAAGACCCATCCGGGTCGAAAATCCGCTGCACTAAAGTAGCGAAACAAAAAAGCAACGGAGGCGGCGCAGGATGGGTCAAACCAATCATATTGACCCTAATACATTTACGCCATTCCCGAAAAATCCATTGCTTGTTAATTTCTTCATTAACATCGGACGCGCGGACCTTCTCGGCTCCGGCGTGAGAAATCTATATAAGTACACGAAGATTTACTCTGGCGGCGAACCCGAACTCGTCGAGGGCGACGTATTCAGAGCGACCGTGCCGTTATCGCTCACTGTGGTAAGCGATAATACAAAAGTGAGCGATAAAATGAGCGACAACGGGTTTTTGGGCGGTAAAAACCCTCGAAACGCTCTGCTGACCTATCTGCGAGACAACGGAGAAGTAACCGCGGCAGAAGCGGCAAAAATACTTGACCGTTCTGTGCAGACCGCCCGCCGTGTGCTGTCGGGACTTGTTGCAGAAGGCGCGGTCATAGCGTCCGGCGCAAATCGGAATCGAAAATACCGGGCGAAATAACAATGGAACAAAACTAACGAGAGGGCTTTAAAATGGCGCTGAGGAAAATCATAATAACAAACTTCAAGGTTTTCGAGAATCTCGAAGTAGAGTTCACGGACAGGTCGAACATACTTGTCGGCAATAACGAGGTCGGCAAGTCAACAATCCTCGTTTTATAAACCAAAGGAGGCAACATGGAAGCAATGACAATACATGAATTTGATTTTGCCCTTATCAATGAATATTTTGTGGGCTGGAACGGCAGGGACCCGGCAGTCCCGAAGCAACCATCAGGGCGTTAAGTTTTATCGACAATCTTTCAACTGAATCAAAAATTGCCGATTTGGGTTGTGGTACAGGCGGGCAAACGATGATTTTAGCCCAAAATGCAAAAGGGACCATTACCGCCCTTGATCTTTTCTCCGGTTCAATTGATAAACTCAATGCAACCGCCGGGAAACTCGGTTTGCAGAATAGAATCAAAGGCCTTGTCGGGTCAATGGACAATTTGCCGTTTCAGAATGACAAATTTGATCTTATATGGTCTGAGGGAGCTATTGCAAATATCGGTTTCGAGAAAGGTTTGAATTATTGGAAGGGCTTTCTCAAAAAAGGAGGTTATATTGCCGTAACATATGAGTCATGGTTTACCGGTGAGCGCCCCGCTGAAATTGAAAAGTTTTGGGTTGATGCGGTTCCTGAAATTGGCACAATAGGGCATAATATTTCAATAATGCAAAAAACCGGTTATACTCTTGTTGCGGCATTTACATTGTCTGAAAATTGTTGGCTCGACAATTATTTTATTCCGCAAAAAACAAGGCAAGAGGAATTTTTGCAAAAATATGCCGGCAATAAAACCGTCGAGACGTTTATTGCATATATGAAGCGCGAAGCAGAATTGTATATAAAATACAAACAGTATTATGGGTATGTGTTTTATATTGGGAAAAAATTATAAATAAGCAAATAGGCGTACGCCGCCGCGCACAACAGGCCTGTTTACGCTTTATCGCCGTCAGGCGGTTCGGGCTACGTTTTTGCTGTGTCATTTTGCTTCGCTCCCTGTCCAATACCCGGAGTCCAACCGGCTGCAAATCCCCGCAAAGCCTGTTTTTAAGCTTTGCGGGGATTTTTGCTCTGCCCATAAATAGACTTTCTGCACAACTAAAAATGCGATATACTAATTATATGATATATGAAGAAACGGTCAAACTAACCCAGCGGGGATTTCCGGACGTATGTGAATAAAATATTTAAGGCGAATTCGCCGGGTAATGAACGGAAGGAGGTTTATCCCGTGTCAGAAGAAAAAGAGTTTCATGTTTACAGCGCCTTTTCCGGCGTCGGCGGCCTTGGCGGGCCTATTACTTCCGCGGTGGTGATCTTCGCCGGATACCGGGAACGGGGCGGCGAAATTGTGGAAGCGCGGGGGCGCCTGCTGATACCGGGCAATGAAGCCGACTACCGGAAATACAGCAAGAAGATCAAAAACAACTCGGTGATCCGCGTATTGGGAAGCTTGGACGGCGAGGGCGACATCCTGGCCGCCAAGGTTCTGAAAACCGGCGCGAAGCCCGATCCCGCGGAAGCCGCTTTTCTGGAACGGCAGGCGCAGCCCGTGAGTTTTGCTGACGGGCAATTTGGCGTGTTTGAACTCAATAAATCTATTAACAGCTATGACGGGCAAATCGATATTCTCGGAAATACCGTCAGCGTCGGTTTTGAGGAGAAAGAGGCGCTGGAAACCCTGCGGGAGATGGCGAAGGATTTCGCCGGGCTGCTGTCCGGCGCGGCGGCGTTTGCGGCCGGGAAATTGCTGGAGCTCGCCAATACCTGGGGCGACGACGGCTGGGATGAGGAGGAGGAAGGCAGGCCCTTCACCCCGCTTACCGAAAAAGACTTCACGGAGCGCATCACGCTCATGGAGATCAGTCTGTGGGACGGCGGCGAATATGCCTTGTGGTACGACGACGGCGATATGTTTTGGGGCCATGCCGTCACGGTGTACGGCAGCCTCGCGGAAGGCTTCACCGACGCCCGTATGGAGGGGTAAAGGGAATAATCGGATTCCGGCGGATGCGCCCGCGGGGAGCGACAAGATGCGCATGACCCAAAGCGATATGGTAACTTATGCCAACGCTTTCGCGCAGATCAAGATTACCGGGCGGATAGATCCTGCACTGAAAACCGCCGCCCTGAACGCCGTGCGGCGCATGGAGATGACGTAGATCATGGCGAAAATGATCGGCGATTTGGAGCGGTTCGACTAAGCGGCAAGTGGCGGCGGAATAGAGCGGTTTGATTTCGGAGGACGCGGCGCATGATAAAAAAAGACGAAAAACTGCTTGAGTCCTTATCGGCGGGCCGGATGTTCCGCGGCCGGGCAAGCCTGCATGCGGCGGCCATTGAAAGCAAGCGCAAATATGACGCAGAAATAACAAGCTGGGATGTGAGCAAAAACCCGCGGAGAATCCCATTCATCAAAGCGGGAACGGACGCATTGCTGTTTCTGGAACGCATCGCCAAAGAAATGCTCGGCGTCGCCGTTATGGAAGCGCACCGCAACGGGGACATGTCCGCCTTGCACGATGCGCTGTTTACCGTTTCGCGCATGGAACTGCCGCTGATCAGATATTACAGCGACGGCGCGGAATACGTCCGAGTATGGGATATGCTGAACGCGCTGGCGGCCTGTGACATCGGGGCGTTCAGGCGGGCTTTTGCGCCGGACTGCCCGCTGCTGACAAAGGGCTATCGCCTGTGTTTCATCGGATACAACCTCATTTTGGGGCTGATCTATCATGACGGGAACCGGCTCGCGGCGGGAATACGGCAAGCGGAAACCGGGCTTACACGGAAAAATCCCCTGTTCGACGCGGCCGCGCTTTCCTATTTGCTTGCGCTGGCACGGCAGGACGGAGCGGAAGCAAACCGTTTTTTTTCGGAGATGATGAAGTCGTACCGGCGTTTTGTGGGAGAGTTTGACGACCCGTTTTGGAAAGTGTTCGCCCTGCGGCCGCACGGCTTTTACAATTTGGCGTATTACGCGCTCCCGCCGGAGCAATTCGCCCGAATCAAACCGCCGAAGGACACGGCTTTTTGGCCGGAGCTTGCCGAATACCAGAAACAGGCGGGCTATATACGCGGAAAACCGTTCATTCCCTTTGACGGGCCGCTTGCGGCACTGGGAGAGATGATATTTCAAGGGTAATTATAACTTTAGGCGAACGGGAGGAAGATGCCACTATGCAACCGACAAAAGAATGGCTCGAACTGTACGGGCGGAAACGTCTGCTGATGGTTTGCGGAACCGACCTGAACGCTTATTTCACCGCCGATGAAATCGCGGGCAAGAAACTGGACAGACTCTCCGTCGGCGTGGTTTCCCTGCCGAGCGGCGAGATCATCGTCTGCGACCCGCTGGTTTATCTTGACGACGCGTCGCCGTACTTTCGAGCTGTGCCGCCCGGCGAGTACGAAGTAACCTTGGCGGTAGTCGCGCCGGACGACGGCGACTGCGCGCGGTACGCGGCGGCGCGGGTTCGGTTTTCGGACGCCGAGGCCGTCCGCTATGAGGAGGCGCTTGCCGGCGACGAGGACCTGCACGAAGTGAACGAGCAAGGCGAAGGCTTTGGTTTTTGTGTGGACGCGGGGCTTGGCTGTATCTGCGACGTGAAAGCGAGGGACGCTTATCTCGCTTTCGCGAAGGATTGGTACGACAAGGCGGACGAGTCCGATGATTTATACACAAACTATTTTGCCGATTTACTCTCCGAGAACGCGAAAACCAATCCTTTATACCAGCGCGACGGGGGCGACTGGTTGAACTGGCAGGTTCCCGGTACTGACTATCACATTCCCATCTTTGCAAGCGGCTTCGGCGACGGTTTTTATCCCGTGTGGTTCGGCTTCGGCGCGGACGGCAACATCTGTTCCCTCGTGGTGCAGTTCATTGATATTGAGGCGGCGTATGGCGAAGAGAAGGAGCCTTAATAAATGAGCGAAGAAACCCCAAAAGCAAGCAAAACCTTGGGCAATCGCGGGGTAAAGCCGCGCGTCCGGTAGGTATTGCCGAAATAAAGACCGGCGCGGGAAAAATACGAGGTGACAAAATGCCGTTCTTCAAGAAACGTAAAAACCTGTTTCGGGAAATCAAAAACGCGGCCAAGCCTTACGCAAAACCCGCGCTGCACCTGATTACGAGCGGGGACTGGACGGTTTTCAGCAAGATGGGTCAAATGCCCGACGTCCCCAAAAGTTTTGAGTGGCCGGCATGGAACGGGAAGCCCCTGGCGTTCCTGATGCAACTGAAATTTTCGGAAATCAACGGGGACGGCCGTTTGCCGCAGCTGCCGACGTCCGGGCTGCTCTATATTTTTTATGACGAAGAGCAGGGCGCATGGGGTTTTGACCCGAAAGACAAGGGCAGTTGGCGGCTCTTGTTTTTCGAGGAAACCGACGCCTTGAAAGCGCGGCGCTATCCCAAGGATTTGGGGACACGCTACAAACTGAAATACGTTGAAGCGAGACTAATCGACACATATCCGCCCGTCGGCGCCGGGCCTCTTGACGCGATTGTCGATTGCAACGAGGAGCGGGAAGAAGCGTATTATGAGTTCCGCGCCGCCGTTTACGAAGAAATGCCCGGGCATCACCTCGGCGGCTATCCAGACCCGATACAGGACGCGGATATGGATTTGGAATGTCAGCTTGTTTCAAACGGCTTGTACTGCGGCAACGAATCGGGCTATGAGGACGAGCGGGCGGAGGCGCTGGCAAAGAGCAGAGGCGACTGGACGCTGCTTTTGCAAACTGATTCCGACAATGACACGGAAATGATGTGGGGCGACGGCGGCAGCCTTTATTTCTGGATCAGGAAAGACGACTTGGCGGCCCGCAATTTTGACGACGTGTGGATGATCCTTCAATGTTCGTGACGGCGGCGGGGCTTTCGCCGGACATGCGGAGTATGGCGGCAGACTAATCGCGGCCTTTTCCACCTCGTCTTTGCGACCGCGAGCCAAAGGCGCGGCGGGAAGCAATCCAGTATTGCTATGAATCCATAGTCGTGCCGGGATTCGTTTACCGTGGTGAACGTAGTTCATGGCTAATTGCGAGGGTAGCATGAAAATCGACATGAAGAATATCGCATACACGGCGGAATATCGGCAGCAGCGCGAACAGCGCGGCGCAATATTTTCGGGCGGGTACCATAAAAGCACGGAAACCCTGACGCTTGCCTATGGGTATTCCGCCGCGCGACGCCATTATTACGGCAAGATTGGCGGCTGTAATATAACCGCGAGCGAAACGGTTTTAATGGACTCTTCCGACGCGGAAATCTACCGCTGGCGCAACCTCGACGACGGCGGGGACTTCGCGGAGATGATCCGCCACAGCGACGGGCGGCTGTATCTGATTTTCCGGATAGACCTTTACGGCTACGGCGTATATGATTTGGCAGGAGGAAGCAGAATGGGCGGACGTCCTCCTCATGCTGGGCGTCGACTATGATATATATGACGATGTGCATTTTGCGCGTTGGGCGGGGGACACGCTGATCGTTTGCGCTGACGAAATCGTGGGAGTTGGAAATAATAAGGTAACGACCGTTCCGAAAGAACTCGCAATTGAAAAATTGACCTGGGGAGCGTGGGTCAGGTGAAAGCGCGATGTTGCCCAATGCCGGCCGATAAATTCCGGAAGCTGTCTGCTTTACGAAAATTCTGTTTGGCCTGCCGTCTGTCGGAGACAGAGGAAAATAGCACCGGGGCGCGGAGACAGCCGGGGTCATTTGGGTAAATCCGCTCAAGGCGCGAATCATAAACCGGGGAAATATGGATTTTTCTACGCGAATGCCGCCGTAAGGCGTTAGCTTTGAGGTAAATATAAATGCCGTACATTGATGAATTGAGCGCCCTTGCGCTTGAAGCAATACGAACCTTGCCAACGGATGAAGAACGCGAAACGGCGGGCAGGCCGCCGTACCCTACGCCCAAATGCCATCTCGCCTTTGAGAAAGCGGCGCGGGCGGCGCGGGCGGCCCGTTTGGAAAAGGGCGGGGACGACCCAATGTGTTCGACGCGACTGTTTGAACCCGCCGTACGTTTCAGCACCGCCGCCGCGCTCGAATTGAGCCGTCCGGAAGGAATCGGGCTTGATGTTTCCGACATGCTTTGCCTGTTGCTCGCGGGCGGCGCGGTTTCCGTCGCAACGGCGGAAACCGCGATTAGCGGCAACGCGTTCCGCCTGTCCACAAAGTATTTGTGCCGGGCCGGCGTTTACAGGCTGCTCGTGGACGGAGACGAGGAATCGGCCAAAGCAGCCTGCGACCGTCCGGTCATGGGCTGCGAAACTTGGGTGAATTGGCGCGCCGTCGGGGAATACTACGCCATGCGAGCGGACGTGAAATCCTTCCTGTCCCTGTGGAAAAAATATTCGGCGCGACAGGAACGGTTTTGGATGGATACCATGCGCCGCGCGCTAGTGGAAGCCGTTTCAAAAGCGCAAGGATGGCGGGAAGCCGTCAAGTTGACGAGGCGTGGCGAAATCGGCTCGAAAGCGCACGAACTCGGCATGATCTATGTCGCGCTGTCCCCCGTCGCGGCAACGGGCGACACGGCGGCTTTGAGAAAACTGTTTGAAACCGGAGAATGTCCGGCGGAATTGAGCGAAATTGCAAAACTTTGGCTATTGCTCGACGTGCTTTCCGTCACGACACCGCACCCGCCGCAATTTGACCCGCCCGAACTGGGTGAAATCATCGCGCGTATTGTCGCCGTCGACCCAACTGTCTCCAAACAGCAATCGCGAAACCGCGACTTGCTTCTCATGGAGTGCTGGCCTCTCATTGGGGGAAAAACGACGCTGGAACGCGTCCGCGCCGCCATCCGCGCCCCTGTTTACAAACGCGAACTCAAACGTCTCGCGAAAGAGTTGGATACAGAATAAACACCGCAACAGATGCGGACTTTACAACGCGACGGCCTATCAAACAGAAATTGGCTTGAAGAAGCGATATAATTTTTGCCGCAAAAGCGCTGCAAAGTTCAAAAACCGAACAGTCCTGTGAAAATATTCGCAAGAGAGGCCGGGCTGTGTTGTCAAGGTTTTTTGGGTTTTCCTGCTTAGTTGAAAGTGGGTTCATTGCCGGTTCATTACAAAACATTGCATAAAACATTATTAACTTATGAATAATGATACGGCAAAATATTACGGAAAAGTTATCATAAAGGCAGAACATATGATTAAATGAAACTTTGCATATACAATACCAAAAGGAGGCATCGCGATGAATAACAAAGATGAAATTGCGCAAATTATTGCGCAACATGGTTTTAATGATTATAAATGGATAGTTCCTCGGGAAAA
>JAISPA010000211.1 GCA_031275255.1 Acidaminococcales bacterium
GCGAGATTGATTTTTCCGGCGCCACGGTAAGCCTGGCCAACTTCCGGGAAGGCCCAGCGCTCCCGTCCGACGCGGTGTTTTATCTCGTTGCGACAGATGGCGCTGACGATATCGCCGCCCTCCCGGAGAACCAAAGCGCCTACGCCCGGCAGGGCCTGACCCGCGGCTACAATTTCATCGTCGACGATATGGCGGACGGCCAAACCCCGGATAAACAATACCTCGTCGCCCGCCTGGTCTACACCGGCCCCGCGCCGGAGGCGCGCATCATCAACGAAGGGCGGATCGCCGGGCTGGCTTTCGTCAGCAACAGCGCCGGCTGGCTGGCCGACCACAGTTATGAATCGGCGGATCTTAACATCCGGGAAAAAGAGGGCGGCTGGGAATACGCCAGCTTCGGCGGCGCGGACGCCGGCTGGCAGCGTATCGAGACCGGCGCCCACCTTGATCTCACCTCCAGCCATCTCATGCTGGGGCGGACGGCCAAACGCGTCAGGGAAGACGGCTCGCTCCTTTACGGCGGCTTTATTGACGCCGGGTTCGGCCATTACGGCGTCCGGGGCGACTTCGGCGGCGCCGGGCAGGTCAGCGGCCGGGGGAACCTGCGGACGGTGGGCCTCGGCTTTATGACCCGCCGCGTGCGCGCGGACGGCCTGCGGCTGGAAGCCTCACTGCGCGGCGGGCAGCTGCGGAACCGTTTCCGCTCCTACGAACTGACCGACACGGACGGCAACATCACCCGCTACGACCTCCGCGTCCCCTATTTCGGCGGACACCTTGGCATCGGCAAGGAGAAAAAGCTAAGCGGGAAAGACCGCCTCGACATCCTTCTGCGCTACTACTACGCGCGGCAGAACGGCAAGACCATCACCCTCCACACCGACGAAAGGGTGGATTTTGCGGCGGACGAGTCGCACCGGCTGCGGCTGGGGACGCGCTTCACACGCCAGAAGAACGAGTACCGTTACTGGTATGTGGGGGCGGCGCTCGAATATGAGTTCGACGGCAAGGCGCGCGGCATCGCCGACGGGCAATACCGCCTAGGCGAGCCGGACATGGGCGGCCTGACCGGCGTGCTCGAAGTGGGCGGCGTCGCCAAGCCGAAACCGGACAGCCGTTTTTCGGCCGAATACGGCGTACAGTTCTACGCCGGCAAGCGCAGCGGCCTCTCCGGCGGGATAAGGCTGGCCTGGCGCTTCTGAGAGAAGATTTCAAAGCATACAGTTCGCGGCTCATAGTTTGCGGCGCGTATTCACAGCCCATCCGGGCAAACAGGGAAAAGGCGAAAACCGGAGCGTGTATTTGGCGCACTCCGGTTTTTTCGCTGAACCGGCTTTCGCCGTCAGCACTAATCTTCTATTAAAAAATAGATAGAGCCCAATTGCGCCCAGCAATACTTTTTGCGCTGTGTTCTACTGAATTATTGGATATTAGTATAAGTGTAGCTTGCCCGTTCGCGGAGGCGCCGGCCGCACATCTTTCAGATGACAAGCCTATGGCCAGTTGACAAGGTGGGCCAAGCGTGATAAGATTTTGCTGTTAGGCTGGCACGCCCCAAGCTGTCGCCCCTGCCGGCGGCGGCCGGCAAAAAGCGGGTGTTTTGGCTGGGATTCGGCTGGGGCGCGCGCATGTTGCCGTCCAACAAATAAAATACAGGCTTTGATGGGGAGAAAGACGACGCCGATGCCGGCGCAGAGACCCTGCGGCAGGTGTGAGCAGGGCCCGTGAGGCGCGTATAAATACACTCCGGAGCAGATCCCGCGTTTAAGCGGCGCCCGGATTCGTCGCCGCTACAAGGCGCGCCAGGCGAGAGCCGGGTTCCCGGCTGTGATAAGGGCGCTGCTGCGGGAGTTTTGGCTTTCGTCCCTTGAACAGTGAATGCTTTGTTCAGGGCGCGGGAGTTTTTTGTTTTGCGAAAAAATATCCGCTTTCGGGCGGTCGGTAAAAACACTTGCCACGCACCCTGCCATTTGGCGGCGCCGTAGCTTCCGCTGCCTGCGGCACCGGCGAACCGATTTACGAAAACGAGGAGGGAAATCAATGCCAAACGAACAAAACACAGAAAAAGTAACCTTTTTTTCCGGCGAAAACATTCCGCTGGAAATGCACAAAGTCCGTATGGTGCAGCGCATCAACCTTCTGCCGGTCGGCGAGCGGCTGCGCTCCGTGCAGGAAGCCGGCAACAATACTTTTCTTTTGAAAAACCGTGACGTTTTTCTGGACATGCTGACCGACAGCGGCGTCAACGCCATGAGCGACGCGCAGTACGCGGCCATGCTTACGGCTGACGACAGCTACGCCGGTTCGGAAACGTTTTTCCGTCTGTCCGCCGTGCTGAGCGAAGTATTCGGCACAAAATATTTCCTGCCGGCGCATCAGGGCCGGGCCTGCGAAAACATCATTGCCAACGTTTTCGTCGCCGAAGGCAAACATACGATCATGAACTACCATTTTACCACGACCAAAGCGCATATAACCCGCCTGGGCGGCAAAGTCGTCGAAGTATGCAGCCCCGGCGCGACCAATCCGGTCAGCGACGACCCTTTCAAAGGCAATTTTGACATGGATTTGCTCAAAGCCGCCGTAGAGGAAGCCGGTATAGACAATATAGCTTTTGTGCGCGTCGAATCAGGCACCAACCTCATAGGGGGACAGCCGGTGGCCTTGGGAAATATGCGTGAAGTATCGGCTTTTTGCCGCGCCAAAGGAATACCCATTATTTTCGACGCCAGTCTGCTCGCCGACAACCTCTATTTTATCAAGACCCGCGAAGCGGACTGCGCCGGCCGGCCGCTTAAAGACATAGTGCGGGAAATCGCCTCGCTCATGGATATATGTTATTTCTCCGCCCGCAAGCTGGGCTGCGCGCGCGGCGGCGGCATAATCACCTCCAATGACGAATATTACAAAAGACTTCGTCCTTTGGTTACCCTTTACGAAGGGTTTCTTACCTACGGCGGCATGTCGGTGCGCGAAATGGAAGCAATCGCCGTGGGAATAAAAGAAACGCTGGATTTTAACGTGATAAACCAAACGCCGATTTTCGTCGAGGCTTTGGGTAAAATGCTCGTGGAAAACGGCGTTCCGGTCGTCACCCCGTTTGGCGGCCTGGGGTGTCATGTGGATGCTTCAAGGTTTGTAAGCCATATCCGGCAGGAAGAATATCCGGCCGGGGCCCTGGCTGCGGCCATCTACATCGCCGGCGGCATCCGCGGGATGGAGCGGGGCACCTTGTCCGAACAAAGAAATCCCGACGGCTCGGAAAAGCTCTCCAACATGGAATTAGTGCGCCTGGCCGTCCCCAAACGGGTATTTACCTATTCGCAGATGAAATTCGTCGCCGACCGGCTATCCTGGCTGTATAAAAACCGCGCCTACATCGGCGGGCTGGAATTTGAAGAAGAACCGGAAACGCTGCGCTTTTTCTTTGGACGGCTGCGCCCCGTCAACGACTGGCAGGAGCGGCTCGCCGCAAAATTCCGCGCCGATATGCCGTCAGGCCTGTGATACGTATCGTAAAATCCGCTTGACGGAATTTACTGTGATGATAAATTATCGCGGGCAATTTGACTTGCATTTTTCAACCCAAAAATAAATTTTCCCTAATGTGTTGGAATTTGCAAAAAAATCTGATATAATTAAGCGTAATCTATCCGTGTTTTGCTGGCAATACTGTCAGGAGGCGGTGAATACAGCTATGTCGCATGATATAATAAAAAAAATAGGCGGCGCTTTCGGGTTTGAGGATGAGGAAAACAAGCGGGCCGGCGCCTTGGCGCCGGTTAAAAGGGCGCAGTTGAGGATAATCGTGTACAGCCCCAAAGAGTTTGGCGACGTCAGGGCGATGGCGGAAACTCTCTTGGAAAAAGCCGCCGTACTCATTTATTTCGAGAATATCGGCAATGATTTGTGCCGGCGGATAATTGATTATATGAACGGAGTCGGTTACGCGCTGGATGCCAGGGTAGAGAAGATTTCCGATCATCTTGTCATCTACGCCCCGGAAAATGCGGTGATAGAAAAAGAAATACCGCGGGCGGCAAAATCTTTCAAATGGTTTTAGTCGATACGGAAAGGCCGGTTAACGGCCTTTTTTGTCTTCCGGGCGTGTTTGGCGCGGACCGCTTTCTTTTTTCCGGCGGGGCGCATTCCTGTTTCGCTGCGGGCGGGTCGGTTCGGCGTCAAAGAAATCGGTAACAGCGGAGGATTTTTTATGTCAAGTTTTGTTCATCTGCACGCGCATAGCCAATACAGCCTGCTGGACGGCGCCGCCCGCATCGACAAAATGATCGCGCGCGCCAAGGAGCTGGACATGCCGGCTATCGCCATCACCGACCACGGCGTTATGCACGGCGTGATTGATTTTTATAAAGAAGCCGTCAAACAGGGCGTAAAACCTATTATCGGCTGCGAGCTGTACATGGCGGCGGACGATCGCCGGAGCCGGACGCAGGCCGGCAACTACCACTTGATCCTGTTGGCCGAGAACAACACGGGCTATCACAATCTAATAAAAATTGTTTCGGCGGCTCATCTGGAAGGGTTTTATTACAAGCCGCGCGCGGACAAAGAACTCCTGCGCCGGCACAGCGAGGGGATCATTTGCCTTTCCGCCTGTCTGGCCGGCGAAATACCGGTGAAAATACTCGGCGGCGACTTGGACGGCGCGCAAGCCGCCATTGAGGAATATATCGGCATTTATGGCAAAGACAACTTTTTTCTGGAAGTGCAGAACCATTTCCTGCCGGAAGACCGGGCGGT
>JAISPA010000240.1 GCA_031275255.1 Acidaminococcales bacterium
GACGCTGCCCGGGATGAGGCTTTCGCGCAGAAATTGCGCGTGGCGGAAGAAAAAATAAAAGAAGGACTCGTTTCCGCAGAAGATCAGGCGGCAAAAGACAGCAAACTGCGCGAGGTCTGCCGCGAAATGGAGGCGGTGTTCCTGAACATGCTGCTGGGCAAGATGCGCGATACCGTGCCGGAAAGGACGCTTTTCCCCAAAAGCAGCGGCGAGAAAATGATGCAGTCCATGCTGGACGTGGAACTTACCCGCGTTATGGCGGCCGGCGGCGGCGTGGGGCTGGGGGAGCTTTTATATCGGCAGCTCTCCAATCCCGGAATGCAAAGGTTGCCTGACAATGTAGCCGCCAAAAAATAGGCAAATACAACTTGTTGCGCCTGATACTGTCCCCGGCCGGGTCCTCAAGGCGCGTTTACGCTTAAAACTATGTTTGGCGACAGAATTTACGCGTTCAAAACTACGACGCACAAGTATTTACAGCCGCTTTTCCGGCTGTAAATACTTGTTTTTTAAAGCGCGGGAGGTATAAACCACCATGAGACTGTTTTTGCGGCGGGCAGCTGTTTTTTTGCTGACAGCCGTTCTTTTGCTTTGGCCGTGCGCCGCGCAAGCCGCGCTGGTCGTCAAAGATATACGCTACAGCGATTCCGCGGAAAAGACGCGCGTTGTTCTCGACATAAACGAAAACGTAACGCTCGCGGAAGCAGCCGGCTTTGGCAACCGCATCGCGCTGGAAATAGGGGCCGGCGCGGCCGGCGAAGACGTAAAAGACATCATTCTTTCCGGGCGGCTGTTGCGGCAGGTTAAACTTTTCAAAATAAAAGACGGCCGGCTGCTGCTTGACATAATGCTCGGCGAGGAAACCGCCTATAGTGCCTTTGTCCTGAAAGAACCCTGGCGGCTGGTCGTCGATATTTTTAAAAACTATGACATTAAAAACGAAGAAACCATTGCGCCCGGGCTTGTTTATACCAATATCAGGCGGCGCGCCGGCGAGCGCGTTTTAAAAATGCACTATCTGACGGTGGACAAGTCGCGCTGGCGCCTTAGGCCGGCTATGGCCAACAGGGAAGCGCTGCGGCGCGACAGCCTGAAGAACATAATCTACGACAACCACGCGGCGGCCGGCGTAAACGCCTCTTATTTTGACCGCGACGGCTGGGTGATCGGCAATTTGAAAATAAACGGCGAAATCGTCGCCGGCGAAGAACGGGGTCGCACCGCGCTACTCATTTATCAGGATGAAAGCATGGAATTTGCTCTGACCGACTACTACGCGCAGATAGTTCTGCCCGACAAGACGATTCTGCCGGTCAAAGGCGTGAACAGAGCGCGGCTGGCGGACGACCTGGTTGTTTACGAAAGCAGTTTCGCCAGGCGGGTCAAGGCGAGCCAGCCAGGCTGCGACGTAATTATTGATAAAGACGGCAAAGTGCTTGCTTTGGATTTTACCGGGGACGTCGTCTGTGAAAAGGATGAGGTTATAATTTCCGGGCACGGGGCCATGGCCGATTATCTATCCGCGCTTAAGCCGGGCGATACGGTTGTTTTTTCGCAAAGCATGGGCGATCAGGCCGATAAAGCCGCGCATGTATTAGGCGCCGGGCCGCGCCTTATTGATACCGGGAGGATTGTGTCCGGCGGCAATCCGGAGGATTTTCCGCCGGACATAATGAACGGGCGTGCGCCCAGGACCGCCGTCGGCATAAACGGCAAAGGCGACGCGGTGTTGTTTGTCGCGGACGGCCGCAGCAAAGAAAGCGCGGGCCTGACCCTTTGGGAGGCGGCGGAGGAACTGCTGGCCTTTGGCGTGGTGGATGCGATGAATCTTGACGGCGGCGGCTCAAGTGAAATGGTTATAGGCAGTCAGGTGATGAACAGTCCGTCAGACAAACAGGAACGCAAGATCAGCGTCGCTTTGGCGGTCGCAGCCAAGCCGCCGGAACCGTAAGGCATCCGTGCAAGGCAGATGTTAGGCGGCTTTTCCCTTTCGCAAAAACCGCCCTGGCAAAACAGGGGCCGGCGCGGCCGGCCTTTGGGATGCTAACATCCTTTTGAAATACGGCCTCGCCGGGCCGCGCCTTTTTTGCGGCAATTTTCCCTGTGTTTGTCACAAGCGGCCATTTTTGTTATAATAATAAATAAAGCATTTGTTTGGAAGGAAATGAGTTGAATTATGTTGCAAAGAAAATGGGTTATCGGCATAACCGCCGCATTTTTGCTCGTTTTTGCGCAATGGGGCTATGCCGCGGGCGGGTTGGTTGACCAGCCCAGCACTTTGAGCGGCAAGGTAAGCGCTAAGGGGTTTGCCGCTCAAGGCGGCAGCATACGCGAAGGGCAGCCTCTGCTCCTGGTGGAAAGCGTTGCCGGGGCGGCGGTAGCGGCGCGCGCCACGGTAAGCGGCATAATTGCCGACATATTGGTCAAGCCGGGCGATATGATAAAAAGCGGACAGATAGACGCCCGTATAAAGCCGTCGGCTTAATCTTTTCAGCGGCAGCCGTGCAAAGTCGGCGTCCTTTGTAAAAAAGAGGGCAATGCCCCGGCCTGGCGCGAGGCGCGTGTTTTTGCGGTCTTCAAATACCGCTTCGGGACGGCGGGTTAATAAGGCTTCATTCAGCGTGATATTGACTCCGGCTGAGTATTGGCCGTGTCTATGCCGGAGTCAGCCGCCCTTTGCCATCCTATAAACGCGGTGGTATTGGGGGCGGGTTGGTTCGGTGATAAATTCACAGGCGCTTTGGGCGTATTTGGGGACGAGGTGGCATTTTGGCAATAAAAAAAGGTATATTTATGGCGGCGGTAATTTGCCTGATGGCTTGCAGCGGCGTATTCGCCGCCGCTCCCGATGTCATACCGGCCGGCGAGTTGCGTGCGGGCATGCGCGGTTTTGGTAAAACCGTCATCGCCGGCGCGCAGATAGAGACTTTTGACGCCGAAGTGATCGGCGTTATGAAAAATGCCGGCAATACGGGCGGCGACCTTATCCTGGTCAGAGTTTCCGGCGACGCGATCGAAAGAAGCGGCGGCATTGCCCAAGGGATGAGCGGCAGCCCGGTGTTTTTTGACGGCCGGCTGGCCGGCGCGATAGCGTTTGGCTGGCCGCTCTCGGACTCTACGGTGGGAATGTTGACGCCGATCGGCGAAATGCTGAAAATATCCGAAAATATGCG
This sequence comes from Acidaminococcales bacterium, assembly GCA_031275255.1. GTDB lineage: Bacteria > Bacillota > Negativicutes > Acidaminococcales > JAISLQ01 > JAISLQ01. Next base: position 3,174 of record JAISPA010000240.1, read on the forward strand.
GGAAGACCTTGCCGAGCGGCAAAAACGTCAAGAAGAAAAAGCACTCCGGCAGAAAGAAGAAGATGAACTTCATCTGGAAGAATTGAAAAAAGAAGCGGCTGCGCGGATAGAAGAAGAAAAGAAAAAAGCGGAAAGTTTAAAAGATTTAAATAGAGTATCAGACCGCGAGAGCGTTTTAAGCGAGCCGGACGCAGAAGATGAAAACGCGCAGGAAAGTGCCGGCGCAGCCGAAGCGCCGCC
>JAISPA010000261.1 GCA_031275255.1 Acidaminococcales bacterium
CCAGATTGGCAGGTTTTTCACCTTGCCTTGCCTGTTTTTTTCCAAAGACCTCAACTATTGCTTTTTAATCAGTAGTTTCATATAAAAACTTGCGCAAGGACTAAAGAAAGTAAATTGCCTTGCCCGCCCGTCTTTTATATGCTAAAATATACCGAGAAACGACGCGTCAGCGTTCGCCGCTTGGATCATTGCCATGACCGAGACGGGCAGGCTTTATCTTTGAGTGCCTTCCGTTTTGGCGGCAGGTTTTTTGTTTTGCCGCGCGCGTTTGCGCCTGACGTTAAAACAGGGAGGGCAAAATGCAATACAAGATGTTTCACGGGAAGATTCACAGGGCGACCGTTACCGAGGCAAATCTCAGATACGCCGGCAGCATAACCATCGATCAGGAACTTTTGACGGCGGCCGGTATATTTGCCTATGAAAGCGTGTACGTTGTTGACGTTGACAACGGCAGCCGCTTTGAAACTTATACCATTCCCGGCCCGCCTAAATCCGGCGTCATTTGTTTAAACGGCGCGGCCGCTAGGAAAGTTGCCGTCGGCGATAAGGTCATCATCATCGCTTACGCGCAGATGAGCAAAGAAGAAGCGGAAACTCTTGTTCCCACCGTCGTGCTGGTGGATGAGCAGAATAGAATCACCGAAACGCGCGGCCGGGAAGAGCACGGGCAAAAGGCATAAGCACGCGGGGCGGAATTGCCTTTATATTTTTTGTGTGGGGAGGATAACGAAGTGTACAGCAAAATACGCAACAAAAGTTTGCTTATTCTATTGTTTGTTTTTTTATCCTGCGCGGCGCTTTTTCCTGCGGGCGCGGATGCTTTTAATCTGGGCGGGATTATCGGCTCGGCGATCAACTCCGCTACGCAGCAGGCCAACGTAAACAAATGGCTGAACTATTATGATCAGGAAGGCCGGGAAGAACTTTTTGAAGTTTTCAAAGACTCCTACACCGCTAAAGAAAACCCCGAACTTAATATTCTTTTGAGCAATATTGTGGAACGCCTGTCCATTCCTATCGCCCAAAAGGATGTATCAATCATCGAAAGGCCTTACAATTACTTTATCGCCGCCGATAAGGACTTTAACGCCGCCTGCGGGCTGGGGCACACCATGATGGTGAACGAGGGGGTCTTTACTTTTCTCAACAACAACGAAGACCAAATTGCCGCCGTGATAGCCCATGAAATGGTGCACGGCCAAGAGGACCACAACATCAAGGGCGTAAAAAAGCAAATGTCCGCCATTTTTGCCAGAAACCTCATCGGTTCGCAGATAGGTTCTTACGGCGGGATTTTTCTTCTGGATCTGGCTACCGCCAACATAATGAACGCCGGCATCACCAAACCCAACGAATGGGAAGCCGACAACCTGTCTTTCGCTTTTTTGACCGACGCCGGCTACAATCCCGGCGCACCGGCCGCTGTTTGGCAGAAAATCACCGACAGCGCGCAAATGAAGGAGAACCAGAAACGTCTGCGTTTCGTGCTTGTCGCATCCACCCATCCGAACAGCAAAGACCGCCGGGACAACTTCGCGAAAAAAATAACCGAATACAGTGGCGGCGTTGTCGCCGTCAATAAAGAAACCGGCGAAATAAGCGTCAACGGCAAGGCTTTTCTGATTCCCGCCGACGACGGTGATATACAGGGCAAAGAACGCGCCTATATGATTGCCGGCCGGCTGACGTCCGTCTATCACGCCGGAACCGTGGGGGAAGCAAAGGCTAAGGACGGCGCGGTGTTTCTGGGCGACGCTTTCTTGCTTAAAGCCGGAGAGAAAGACCCGTCGGCCGAAGATTTGGCGCTGCTTTTAAATACTATCAAATAAAGCGGGAGATTATTCTTATGAGAAAATTAAAAATATTAAGCGGTCTATTGTTTCCTTTTATTTTCTTTTTCGCCAGTACGGCTCTGGCCGCCATGGAATTTGACCAGGTGAAGTTTGTGACCGGCACGTTGTTGGGAGAAAAAGGGCCTAAATACATACCGTTCGCGGAGGGTTCGGATTTTCGCCTTTACATTCCGTCCGAAGGGAAAATACAACTGATTGACAAAAGAAGCGGAAAAATCACCGTTCTTAATCAACCCGCCCATCCGCTCCTTCTCTACCAAATCACCACGAAAGATGAAAAGTGGGTTTTCTACGCTGTTTTTGACCGTGCGGTAAATCACGGCATGAAAACAGAAAACTTCCACTTGTTCGGCGTTTTGGGCGAAACGGGATATTTGCACGAATTTGCCAATCTTGACCTGCTCCGGGAAAACGGCTGGACGGCGGAAGGGTTGCAACTGCGCATAGAAAAAAAACAATTGATTATCGACGGCATTACCAGAAGCAAAGATTCTCCTGATAACAAAATGCAGCCTTTCCGGCTTGATTGGGATGAAAAAAGCCAAAAGTTTACTTTTATAAACCAAAAAGCTTTGGATGACGCGCAAGACCTGCCGAAAAGGCTGAAAGAAGACGATTTTGTCCTTGATGGCATGCGGCTGGGCGACAATATCGGCAAGGCTGTGGATAAATACGGCGCCCAGTTTAAAACCAGTGAAAATACGGATGAAAACAACCAAAAGACTTTTGTCGAGAACCTTTACCCGAAAAAAATATCCTTTCAATATGATAAAGCGGACAACAGCATATGGTCGGTTGCCGTCCTGACCAAAAACATTCCCTCGCCCCGGGGCGTTACCGTGGGCATGTCCCTGCAGGATGTTACGGAAAAATACGGGCGCGCTTTTAAAAGAAAAAGGGACGAGAACCATATCCACTATATTTACGCCATGAAAAAGCAGTATCCGGCCTCCGCCGACAACTCCGCGATTGGCTTTGCCGTAAACAACAAAGACAAAGTTGCAATGATTTATATTGAGCAGTGGAGCAAGGCTTTGGAATGAAAAACGCCAGTTGGCAAAAACCCCATGCCTGACATAAAAATGCACTTCGCTTCGCGCAGTTATCCGGCGGGCGGCAAACTGATCCGCAAATCTTATCCGTGTTTTAAACGGGGAACAGTATAAAACAAAGAACCTGTTTTTACACTGTAAAAACAGGTTCTTTGTTTTATTAAGGCTGCTTTATTTGATATAATAAAAACCATAAGATTATACGAAATCTGCCTTTTGTTTTCGCCTTTTTACCGCTGAACTCCTGTCTTGAGGCTCCTGCCTTTATAGGAGACGGGGAAGTAAAGGGCGTGCATCAGCAGGAGTCGGATCTTTCGCTGCTCAAACGTCTGCTTCCCGGAAAATCAACGAAAAGAGGTATGGACGTGCCGGAATATATCGGCGATTTCGGGTTGATTATCGTAAGTATTCTCATATTTTTATACGCCGGTTGGGATGTGTTTTTTCCTGACAGATAATACCGGCGGAAGCGCTGACCTTTCTTACCGCAAACTGCGCGCGAGTTGTTCCAGTTTTGCGATCCGTTCGGAAGTCGCCGGGTGTGTGCTGAAAAGATTGCCGAAAAGGCTACGGACACCGCCCAGGGGATTTATGATAAACATGTTTGCGGTAGCAGGCGTAGCGTCCGGCAGCACTTTGCGCTGAGCATAGTTTTCAATCTTGCGCAGCGCGCTGGCTAAAGCAAGCGGTTTGCCGCTGATCCTGCCGCCCGTTTCGTCGGCGACAAATTCACGTGAGCGGGATATGGCCATTTGTATGAGCATGGCGGCAATGGGCGCCAGTATGAGCATGGCTATGGAGGCGATTGAGCCGGCGGCGTTGTTGTCGTTATCCCGGCGGCCGCCGCCAAGTATCATGCCCCAGCGGAGCATATCGGCGATCATCGTGATTGCGCCCGCCATGGTAGCGGCAACCGTGCTGATAAGCGTATCGCGGTTTTTTACATGCGCCAGTTCATGGGCGAGCACACCTTCCAGCTCTTCGTAGCTCAATGCACGCATAATGCCGCTGGTGGCGGCGACCGCCGCGTGTTCGGGATTTCTGCCTGTGGCAAAAGCGTTCGGGACGTCGGTGTTGATCACATATACTTTGGGCATGGGCAGCTGCGCGCGGCGGGCCAGCCCGGAAACCATCCTGAACAGCTCGGGCGCGCTTTGCGCGTCCACTTCCCGGGCTTTGTACATTTTCAGGACGATTTTATCGCTGTACCAATAGCTGACGAAATTGAGCAAAAGAGAAAAGCCAAACATCACGATCATGCCGCTTTGCCCGCCAAAGGCGCGTCCGGCCAGCACCAGCAGTATCATCATCAACGAAAGTAAAACAGCTGTTTTGAAATTGTTCATTTTATATAGCCCTCCATCAGAATATTCTTTTTTGACCGCAAAAGGCGTTTGGTTGTCTTAACAACAACCGGCGCCCATATGCGGCGAACTGCTCCCCGCCGGCAAAAATACCCGCTGGAAGTAAAGGCGGCGCGGCACAAGGCGATTGAGTGTATTTTTATTTCAATGGAAAACATCCCGCCGCCTTTATCTATATTATAGCATAGATATTTTGCAGATATTATGTAGAATAATGGTTTTTATACTGTTCCCCGGTTAAAAGCACGGATAAGATTTGCGGGTCTGTTTGCCGTCCCGCGCGGCAAAGCAGCCGCAAAGCTGCCATGATTTTAGCCGGGGAACGGTATTAACCCAAGCAAATGGCAAGCGTGAAGCTTGGCTCGTATTCAGGATAAGGCAAACGGGTCGTTTTCCTTATCGGCGTTCCATATATATTCAATGCGTCCGGCGAGCTCTCTGACCATATTTTCTCCATGCATTTGCTCTATAAAACCCAGCGTCATATCCATGCCCGCAGATATGCCTGAAGCCGTATAGATACGCCCGTCAACCGTCCAGCGCGCCCGCCTTTGCCAATTAACCCGCGCGTTTTGTGCCAAAACCCAGTCGAAAGCTCTTTTGTTTGTGGTGGCTTTTTTCCCGTCAAGCAGGCCGGTCTTTGCTAAAAGCGCCGAACCCGTGCATACGGTCAGGACGTATTCGGCCGTGTGCGCTAAGCCGGATATCGCTTCTATAAATATTTCGTCAGACACCAGTCCCCGTGTCCCCATACCGCCGGGCAGGAGTAAGATCCCGCCGGCATTGATTTCTTTTATCGGCCTGGTCAACGCCTTTAAATTTTGACTGCTTGTTACCGCGCCGCCTTTTAGTGAAAAATAGTCCGGTTTATATAAATCCGGCAGTTTGCCGATGATTTCAGCCGGACCGAAAGCGTCAAGCGTTTCAAACTGCTCAAACAAGACTATGTTAAAATCACGCATGTTTCACCGCCCTTCTGCATTTATTGGCGTTTCGCGCCGCAACCGCGGCGTCTTTTAACGCGACACGAGCGAGGAGACGAAAACAAACTCCACACCCATGGCTTCCAACTCGCTTACCATTTCCGACAAAGCAGCGGCGGTTTTGGGGCGGGCGTGGCAAATGGCAATATAGGAACCCTCTTTCAATGCCCGTTCCCCGGCTTGGCGCAGACGGCTTTTAATATAGCCGACGTCCGCCTCGCCGTCCATAAACGCCCGGTTGATCGCCGTCCTTACGCCCATCTGCCCGGCCACCTTGTAGGCGATTGTTTTGGGTTGGGTGAAACTGTCAATAAAAAACAGACGCTTTTCTTTTATGACCGACAAGACCGCCCTCATGACCCGTTCATCGGCGGTCGCCCGCGATCCCTGGTGATTGTTGACGCCCGCTATACCCGGTAATTGTTCTATGGCCTTTCGCGTTATTTGCTTTATCTCATCATCGGCCATATTCACCGATATGGTGATTTTTTCTGACTGCTGGCTGCGGTCAAGCGGTTCCATCGGCAGATGCAGCAAAGCTTCTTTGCCGTTTTTTCTGATTATGGCGAGCGCTTCGGCGGAAAAATTACGATAGGGTATGACGGCAAAAGATATTTTTTGTTGTAGGGCGGTCATTTTGCGGACAATATCGTCATCGTAACCGCAGTCGTCAACTATGACGGCAAGTTT
>JAISPA010000006.1 GCA_031275255.1 Acidaminococcales bacterium
ATCCGCTTAAATTGTTCTTCCGTTAGCTTTTGCGACTCATCATATTTGTTCATCATACCTTTTATATCGGAGCTTTTGGAAATTTCCTTAATTGTTGGAGAGGTCTTTTCAACTGCCCAAACGTATGCCTGTTTTCCTTAAACGCAACCGCCGCCTTGCGATAATCAACACTGTATGCCACGTATATTTTGCCGATATTTTTCATTGATTACTTGTTAAAGCACTATAAAATCCTTAAACTTTTTTCTGCGCCGGCTATGATTTTGAATGTTTTCCAGTAGAATTATTTTGTTAAGTTTGCTAAAATTATTACGTATATGAAATATCGTCGGCTTTTTATTTGCCTGTTGCGATACTTTATGTAAACGAAAACCTAAAGAAACGGGTTTTTTCCGGTGACGTTTGTTTGCGCTGTTTCAAACGGGACGCCATTTAGGATATTTTCCCTGACAAAAGGAGTTTTTCATGTATTTTGACGACGAACCGGGTCCGGTATTTCGCCCGCCCAGCGAAGCGGACAGTTTTATTTTACGCGTGACGGTTGGCTGCTCTCACAACGCGTGTACTTATTGCAACATGTACCGCACGGTAAAGTTTCATGTTAAAACGCCTGACGACGTTTCTGCACAGATACAGGCAGCGGTCGCCGCCGGTCTGCCGGTAAAAAGGGTTTTTCTCGCCGACGGCGACGCGCTTGTTTTGTCTGTCGAACGCCTCCTCAGCATATTGTCCGAGCTTTACGCGGCCTTTCCCAAACTGCAAAGAGTTGCGGCCTACGCCGGTCCGCGCGCCATTTTGGGCAAAGACCGGCGGGATTTGCTGGCTTTGCGTGAAAAAGGCCTTAAACTTCTTTATTACGGATTGGAAACCGGCGACGACCGTCTGCTCAAAGAGATAAACAAAGGAGTTGACGCGCGGGAGGCTGTGGAAGCCGGTTGCCGCGTCCGCGCCGCCGGAATTAAACTTTCCATGATGATCATCATCGGCCTGGGCGGAGTGGGTGGATCGGCCGAACACGCCCGCCATACGGCGGAGGCCGTAAACATCATCAAACCCGATATGCTCAGCGCCCTGACCCTCATGCTCTACCGCGGCAGCGAACTTAAGGAAAAATACGAACGCGGGCAGTTTAACATTCTGACCCCGCCGCAGCTTATGGACGAACTGTCCGCCGTCCTGCGCGGCATCAACCTGCCCCCGGACGCCCGCACGCTTTTTCGGAGCAATCATATATCAAATTATGTTTCACTGGCCGGCACGCTGCCCAAAGACAAGGAAAAACTCTTGCGGCAGGCCGAGGCCGCCCATGCGGAGCTTGTAAAAATGCCGTTTTACGACCCTTACAACAACGCGGAATATTTCTGAAAACCGGCATAGGCATTTAACGGAACTTCATGCAGCGGCAGTCGGGTTTACCGCTGAATCTTAGGTGTTTACTTATTAAACGCTGCTGTTTATTTTTGACATATATTTAACGCCGGAGGAGGTTTTTGCCTTGAAAAGTCTCAGGATTTTCTGCCTTGTTTTTATTGTGTTTTTGGCCTTGCCCGCCCTGGCCAAAGGGCAGCCCGCCTATAAGGGCGCCGGTAAAGACGAAAGAATCGCCTTTGTGCAAAAAAGCCTGCCTGTCCTGGGCATAAAGATCGACCGCACGGATGGGCTGATGAGCAAAAAGACCGGCAAGGCCATCAAAAAATTTCAGAAAAAATTCACGCAATTCAAATTAAAGCCTACAGGCCTTTTAGATGACGCCACTTACCGTGCCATACAAGACGAACTTAATAAGAAACAGGGAGTACAGCCCATCACTCCCCCGCCCGGCAAAGGCAAAGGCGCAGGTATCGTCCAGACCGCCGCGCTCTATAAAGGCGTTCCCTACCGTTTTGGCGGCACTGACATTAAAGGTTTTGATTGCTCCGGCTACACGGCCTTTATTTTTCAAAAACACAATATCACCCTGCCGCGAACGGCTGACGTCCAGTTTAGGGTTGGGTCCGCGGTAGAACGAAAGAATCTTGCCGCCGGCGACCTGGTATTTTTTGAAACATACGAAAAAGGCCCTTCCCATGTTGGCATTTACGCTGGCGGCGGCAAATTCTGGCACGCTTCCAGCAGCCGGGGCGTCATGCTCAGCGGGCTTGACGAACAGTATTGGCGTTCAAGATACCTCGGCGCGCGGCGTATTCTTTAAAAATGCGTGTCTTGTCTTTTATTGAACGCACTTCATTCAGCGGGAGATTCAATTTGCGCTGAACGTCAGGGAATGTTCACGCTGCTGCTTAAGTTCAGCATCCATTTTTCGCCGGGTTTGCCGCCATGCTTTGTCACTGAACTGACCCTCTCCGGCGAGGCAAACCTGTTCTTTCGCGGACGCACCCTCTTCGGCAGGTACAGCTTGGCTTTTCAAGAACTGGCAAAAATTCGGCCTGAAAGCGCAGCGAAAAATGTACCGGCGGAATACTCAGCCATCTTTAGCGCGTTTTGCGTTTGCTCATCCGTGAATTTCACAAATTCCCTCCATGAGGAGGACGGCTGACATTTTGCTTATAATACTGCCCCCAGCTAAAATCATGGCATCTTTGCGGCTGGGTTGCCACGCAGGCGAGGCCCTGCGAATATTGCCTGCGTTTTGGCGCCGCGCAGAGCGGCAAACCATCTCGCAAATCTTATCCATGCTTTCAGCCGGGGACCGGTATAAAAACAAGCGGCGCCTATTACGCCTTAACCTACAAAGCGGGAGGATTGACCATGATACGCGAACGCCGCGATAAAGAAAAACTTGAGCAGCACTATCAGAAATTTATAACCGACGGTTTACTTGATCTTAATGTGCATCCTTGGGTGGCGGAATCCTGGAAACGCTGCCGCGCCCGGAAAACCGGCAACGACAAAATGCCGGACGTTTTTCAGCAAGACGGGACCGAGCTGGAAGAACGAATAGCGGCCGGCGGCACGATCATCGGGTTTATGGACGGGCTGTGCGAATGTTTGCAGCCGTATTGCGCCGACTACCAGTTTAATATTATTCTGCTTGACGAAGAATCTTACGTTCTCAAAAATTATTCTTGCAATTACGGCGCCGGCGTGTTTTCCGGTTTGGCCGGCGCTCGGATCGCCGAGCGGGATATCGGCACCACCAGCGTCAGCGTCGCCCGTGAACACAAAGTTCCTTTTTTACTGTTCGGCGCCGAAGCGTGGTCGCTGGCCCTGCGCAAAACTGATTCCTGCGCGTCGCCGGTCATGGTCGACGGCCGGCTGCGCTATCTTGTCGCGATTACCGTCCCGGCGCGGGATGATTTAGTCTATGACTTTATGTTTTCTTTGCTTTTAACTATAAAATATTCCTTGGAAAATTACCTTGCGGTTTATGAGAAAAAACAAGCCTTGTGTACTTTGCTTGACGAGATGCCTTTTTCCGTATACTGCGTCCGTCCCGGCGGCAAGATTACCTATACCAACGCCAACGGCCGTAAGCGGCTTGATGAAAATAATAACCTGAGCGACGTCTTTTTAAATTATGAGCATATCCCGATCAACAAAGGGTTTCAAGGCGTGCCCCTTTATAACAAGGAGGCGCTTTGGATCGCCCGCGACCGCGCCTATGAAGATATAACCACCGTGCTGCCTTTAAAGAACGGCGAAGACGTTGACAGCGTTATCGTCGCCAGTTTCTCCGTTGAGGATCTGAAAACCATTGTCGCCCATGCCTCCGGCTACAATTCCCGCTACAGTATTTTTTCCATGGCGGGGACGACGGCCGATTTTGTCGCGTTGCAAAACAAAGCTGCGCGCATAGCCAAAAGCGGCAACAATATTCTTTTGCAGGGCGAGCCGGGCACAGGCAAGCAGCGCCTGGCTCACGGCATGCACCAAGCCAGCGCCCGGGCGGCTAATCCTTTCATCGCGGTAAAATGCGGCAAGGTTGCCGAAAGTTTTCTGGATGCGGAAATCTTAGGCTACGGCGCGGAAAACACCGGTTGGGTTGCCGGCAAGCTGGAACTGGCCGACAGCGGTACGCTTTTCATCGATGAAATAGAAAAAATGCCGGTAAATACTGGCAATAAGCTGGCCAAAGTCCTCACGGAAAAGAAGCTTTTTGTAAACGGCAAGAAAAAGAAGATAGATATACGGCTGATCGCGGCTTGCGATTCCAACTTGAAACGTCTTTCGGAAAAAGGGTTGTTTTCCAAGCCGCTCTACAACATCCTGTCCAAAACGCTGCTTCGTGTTCCTTCCCTGCGCGAGCGGGCGGACGACATAGAAATACTCTCCAATCATATTCTCTACGAAATGGCCCTGCGGCACAACCTGCCCCCCAAGCACCTTTCGCCCGAAGCCCTTTCCCTCCTTCTGCAATGCGCCTGGCCAGGCAATATAAAGCAGCTTCAGGGCGTTTTGGAGATGGCTTTCTTTCACACGCCCGGCTATCTGATCAACGCCGGAAATATAAAGCTGCCTAATAGCGCCGCCGCGGGCAAATCATGGAAACATGATAGGGACGCTTTTATTGACGCCTGGAAGGCGGCCGGCGGCAACATCAGCCGGCTTGGCCTGATGCTTGACGTCAGCCGCGTCACTCTTTACCGTTATTTGAAAAAATACGGTCTTGGCGGCAATAAAGCCGAATGAATACGGGAGTCTGTTGATGCGCCTGCGTAAAAACAGCGCCTTGACCGAGGCGATAAAAGAATATGCTGACATAGTTTTCCTGCGCGGGCAAACCGGCAGCGCTTTACTGGGCAAAACCGGCCTGGAGGTGGAAATAGGGTCAGGCCGGGGCGGATTTATCACGGCTTTAGCCGCGGCGAACAAAGAAAAATTTTTTGTCGGCGTTGAAAGCAAAACCGACGTATTATATTACGCGGCGCGTAAGATCCGTGACAGCGCGCTTTCCAACGTCCGCCTGATTGAAGGCGATGCGGCCGGCCTGGAAAATTGGTTCTCCCCCGGACAGGCCGAAGCTGTTTACATCAATTTCTGCGATCCCTGGCCGAAAGCCCGGCATGGCAAACGCAGATTGGTTTTTCGGGATTTTCTGTACAAGTACCACAACATATCCGTACCCGGCGGACGTTTGTATTTTAAAACCGACAACCGCCGGCTCTTCGCTTTTGCTTTGGAAGAATTTGCTTTTTGCGGTTTAAAAATAATCCTGCAAACCCTTGATTTGCACAATTCGGGCTATGAAAATCAGACGTGGACGGAATATGAACGAAAATTTCACAAACTGGGCCTGCCCGTCTGTTTTTGCGCGGCGGTATTTTGTTCCGCTCCGGAAAAGACCTTTTGAGGCGTGAAGATGAACAAAGGTAAAGACATTTTCTGGAAAAATCCTTTTGAGGCGATTGTCTGCCTCGTCCTCGTGCTTTTGGCGATCGGCTGCATAAACGTATTCAGCGCCAGCCAGGTGGCGGCGCAGGACTTGTTCGGCAACAGCCGTTATTATTTATACCGCTACAGCCTTTTCGCCCTGATCGGGCTGGCCGTGATGGTTTTCTGCTCGCTGATCGACTACCGCGTCTGGTTAGGGCGAAAAGCGGATTTTTTTATTGTTTTTACAATAATCATGCTGATTTATGTTATATTTAAAGGGACGGCGATCAAAGGCGCGCAGCGCTGGATACAGGTGGCGCCCGCGCTCTCCTTTCAACCTTCGGAATTGGCTAAACTTTCCGTAATCACGCTGTGTGCGTCGCATATCGGCAAACGTCTGGAATACGGCAGGCGGAGCAATATTTTTTCCGCGCCCTGCCTGTGGGCTATGATAATGGGCGCCCTTGTTTACATACAGCCTGATTTGGGAACGGCCGCTATCATCGTTTCCCTTACCTTGTCCATTTATTTTATCTGCGGGCTTCCGGCCGGGCAATACCTGATATTACTGTTGGGCTTGCCGGCGGTTGCTGCTGTTTTGGCCGTACAGGCCAGTTACCGGCTGGAGAGAGTGCAGGCGTGGCTTGATCCTTGGGCTTACGCCGACCGCACCGGCTATCAGGCCGTCCAGTCCATATTGGCTATCGGCAGCGGCGGCTGGACGGGAACAGGCATGGGACACGGCAGCAGTAAATTTTACTACCTGCCGGAAGCGCACACGGATTTTTCCTTCGCCATACTTTGCCAGGAATGGGGATTTCTCGGCGCACTCGCGGTCATAGCGCTTTTCGCCCTTTTGAGCTACACGCTGTGGAAAGCCGCCGCGCTCGCCCCCGACGGACAAGGTTATATCATCATAACCGGCGCGAACATTCTCCTGACCGGGCAGGCTATGGGCAACATCGCCATGGTCTGCGGCCTTTTGCCTGTAATCGGGGTTCCTTTGCCTTTCATAAGTTACGGGGGCACCTCGCTGGTCAGCAACATGGCTTTGTTCGGAATAGTTTTAAATATAATAAGGCAAAGCCAAAGGAGTGCTTTGGCGGCGTTGCCCGTTTCGCGCGGGGCAAGACAGCGGGGTACGGATTGATGGCAAACCGGCAAAAGTATAAAACAGCCGCCCCCCGCGCTTTGTTCGTTCTGGCAATCGTCGGCGCCGGCTTTTTCGCCTGCATCCTGCGTATCGGCTGGCTGCAGCTGGTCAGGGGCGAGGCGCTGGCCGCGCGCGCGGCGGCCAGTAAAAACATACTGCGGGAACTGCAATCACCGCGCGGCTCGATTTACGACCGCGAAGGGCGTGAATTGGCGATCAGCCTTATCTCGCTTTCTCTGTACGCACATCCGGCGGCCATGGATGACGCGCGCGAACAAAGCGGCCGGAGAGACCCGCGCCGGCTGGCGGCCGAGCTGCTTTCCCGGGAATTGGAAAAAAGCGAACAGGAACTTTACGATATTTTTACCAGTAAAGAGGATTTTGTCTGGCTGGAACGGACGATGGACAAAGCCCGTACGGACAGGCTCGGCAAAATACTGCAGGACAACCGGCTTAACGGTTTTGGGTTTATCAAAGAGAGCAAACGTTATTATCCTATGGGGCCCTTAGCCGCCCAAATATTGGGCTTTGTCGGCACCGACGACGTAGGTTTGAGCGGCATAGAAGCGGCGCTGGATACTTTGTTGAAAAGCGCGGTATTGCCGCAGTTTATAGAAACAGACACAGCCGGGCGGCCAATTTTTTCTTCCGTGCTTGCCAGTACCCGCCCGCAGGACATGGCCTCCGTATATTTGACCATCGACAACCGCATACAGTATGCGGCGGAGAAAGCTCTGGCCGCCGCCGTGAGCAGAACCGGCGCCAAAGCGGCGTCCGCGCTCGTCATGGATGTACACACAGGTGAAGTTCTCGCCATGGCCGGCAACCCTGTTTTTGACCCTAATTATTTTTACAATTATGATGAAAAAACCTGGCGCAATTCCAATATTTCCCTAGTGTACGAGCCAGGCTCCACTTTTAAGCCGCTGGTCGCGGCGACCGCCATAAATGAAAGCATTGCAGAGCCCGAGACGCTGTTTTTCGACACAGGCAAATTAACCGTTGACGACCGCGAAATCAGCAATTCCGGGGGGCGTTCTTTCGGTATGATTCCTTTCAGCGAGGTGATAACCCATTCGCTCAATACCGTCATGGCGCAGATTGCTTTCAGCCTCGGCCGGGAACGCTTGAACAAATACGCCCGCGCCTTTGGTTTCGGCGAATACACCGATATCGACCTGCCGGGCGAAGAAGCGGGGATATTGTTCAGGACCGATTCCATGCGCAAGATTGACATGGCCAGCATGTCCATCGGGCAGGGAATAGCGGTAACGCCCTTGCAGCTGGTTTGCGCCATAAGCGCGATCGCCGCCGACGGCCGGCCGGTACGCCCGTCTATCGTCAAAAGCATAATTCAGCCCGACGGCTCCGAGCGGCAACAGCAAAGAAGACCGCCGAAAGCGCAGGTCATTTCCGCCGAAACAAGCAAAAAAGTGCTGGACATGATGGAAAACGTCGTCCTCAAAGGCGGCGGGACCCTGGCTCGGATACCGGGCTACAGAATCGCCGGCAAGACGGGGACGGCTGAAAAAATGAAATCGGGCGGCGGCTACGCGCAAAATGAATATATAGCTTCTTTCGTCGGGATCGCTCCGGTGGAAAACCCGCGTTTCGTCACCCTCGTCCTCATCGATACCCCCCATTCGAGCTATTACGGCAGCGAAACCGCCGCCCCGGTCTTTAAAGAGATAATGCAGCAGACGCTGGTAGTGAGCGGCATTGAGCCCTCGTCCGAAAGCGCCCTGCCGCCGTTTAAGGGTCTTGCGCCGGCGCCCGGCGCCGGCCGCCGGCCGGATCCTTTGCCCGTTGACGGCAAATACACTTGCGTTCCCGATGTAACCGGCTTTACGATGCGAGAATGTGCGAAAATACTCGAGCAAAATGCGCTTACGCTGATTCCGCGCGGCAGCGGGCGCGCCGCGCGGCAAGAACCGCCGGCGTTTTCGGTGGCGGAGGATGAAAGCGCGGTTACCGTATGGTTTGAATGACTGTTTTATAACTGAAATATGTTTTCAGGAGGCAGATGTATATGTTAAGCGATATCGAAATAGCGCAAAAAGCCTGGCTTTTGCCCATAACCCAAATCGCCGCCCGCCTCGGCGTCCCCGAGGATGAAATCGAGCAGTATGGGCGTTATAAGGCGAAAATATCATTGGACTATATAAAAAAGCTGGAGGACAGGCCGGCCGGCAACCTTATCCTGGTAACCGCCATCACGCCGACGCCGGCGGGCGAAGGAAAATCCACCACCACCGTCGGCCTCGCCCAAGCCTTATCCAAAATCAACAAAAAAACGCTGGTCGCCCTGCGCGAGCCGTCGCTCGGCCCTTGCATGGGAATAAAGGGCGGAGCGGCGGGCGGCGGGTATTCGCAGGTTGTGCCGATGGAAGACATCAATCTGCACTTTACCGGAGACATGCACGCAATAACCACCGCGCACAACCTTTTGTCCGCCATGGCGGACAACCATCTCCAGCAGGGCAACCCGCTGCGGCTCGACCCGCGCCGCGTAACCTGGAAGCGCGTGCTCGACATGAATGACCGCGCGCTGCGCAACATAGTCGTTGGTCTTGGCGGCAAAATGGACGGTGTGCCGCGGGAAGACGGCTTTGATATAACGGTTGCGTCGGAGGTAATGGCTATCCTTTGCCTGTCGGAGAACATCCGCGACCTTAAAGAACGGCTGGGCAAAATAATCGTCGGCTACACTTACGAGGACGCGCCGGTAACCGCCGCCATGCTCAACGCGCAGGGCGCGATGGCCGCGCTGCTGAAAGACGCGCTCAAACCAAACCTTGTGCAGACGCTGGAAAATGTTCCCGCCATAGTGCACGGCGGCCCTTTCGCCAACATTGCGCACGGCTGCAACAGCCTGATTGCCACGAAAACCGCTCTGAAACTGGCCGATTACATCGTAACCGAAGCCGGGTTCGGCGCGGATTTGGGAGCGGAGAAGTTTTTCGACATAAAATGCCGGGCAGGCGGCCTCCTTCCCAAAGCCGCCGTGGTGGTAGCCACCGTCCGCGCGCTGAAAATGCACGGCGGCGTGCCGAAAAGCAGTTTGAGCGTCCCGGACAAAGACGCGGTCGTCCGCGGACTGGCCAATTTGGAAAAACACCTGGAAAACATCCAAAAATTCGGCGTGCCGCCGATCGTGGCGATAAACATCTTTACGCAGGACAGCCGGGAAGAACTTGACGCCATTTACCGCCATTGCCAAAAAATAGGGGTAGCGGTGGAACTGTCCGACGTTTGGGCGCGCGGCGGCGAAGGCGGTATCAGTCTGGCGAAGAGGGTGGCCGAGACAGTGGAAAGAAACACCGCCGCCTTTAAGCCGATATACGCTTTATCCGCCGCGCCGGCGGACAAAGCGAAAACCATCGCCCGCGAAATATATGGCGCGGACGGTATCAATTTCAGCAAACAGGCCCTTGCTTCCTTAAAAAAGTACGAAAGCTTGGGATTTTCCGGCTTGCCTGTCTGCATGGCCAAAACACAGTATTCTTTCTCCGACGACCCGCTCCTGCCCGGCCGGCCGGAAAATTTCACCGTTACCGTGCGGGATGCGCGTATATGCGCCGGCGCGGGTTTTATCGTCATGCTGACCGGAGATATCCTTACCATGCCCGGCCTGCCGAAAATGCCCGCCGCCGAAAAGATTGACGTAGACGACGGCGGCGTGATCAAAGGATTGTTTTAGGGCTGAACCAACCCGCGGCATCGCGTTTACCTGTCCGCGCCGGCAAAAGTGCGTAAGCCGAAGAGCTATTAATGGATGGAGAGTGTATTTTTATGAGTTGGCAAGAAGACAAAAACTGGGAATCTTTTAAAGAAAAATGGTTACGCAAATCCGGGATTGACCTTAATCTTTACAAACCGGCGCAAATGCACCGGCGCATAAACAATTTCATGGAACGCGCCGGCACGGACAGTTACGACAAGTTCCTGGAAATGGTCAGTGCGGACAAGGACCTTTACCACGCCTTTTTTGAGCATTTGACCATAAACGTGACGGAATTTTTCCGCACGCCGGAAAAGTTTGATGACCTGGAAAAAATCATCATTCCGGAACTTTTGAAGAAAAGTTCTAAACTGCGCATTTGGAGTGCCGGCTGTTCCACCGGCGCGGAGCCTTATTCACTCGCCATGATGCTCAACGACCTGACGCCGGGCGTCTCCCACCGCATACTCGCCACCGACCTTGACGTGGAAATGCTGGCCAAAGCCAAGGCAGGTGGCCCTTACAATCCCAACGAAGTGAAAAACCTGCCGCCGGCCAGGATAAAAAATTATTTTACCAAGGTCAACGACGGGTACATGGTAAACGACGCGATAAAACACAAAATAGAACTCAAACAGCACAATCTTTTAAAAGACCGCTTTGAAACAGGTTTCAACCTCATCCTCTGCCGCAACGTCGTCATATATTTTACCGAAGAAGCCAAGGACAAACTCTACAGAAACTTTTTCGCCGCCCTGAAAGAAGGGGGGATATTGTTCGTCGGGGGGACCGAGGCGATCATGAATTTTCGCGATATGGGCTATACCCAGATAAGACCTTTCTTTTATCAGAAACATTGAAAAAAGGCGGGGATAGGCGTTGCCTGCCCGACATGCGGCCTAAGCGGCAATCCGCGGCGATCAGTGCTGCTGCCCGGCATCAGGGCGTCTTTGCGGCTGATTTGCCGCTTTGCTTAAAATCCTCGCCGAACCTTTGAGGGCCATGGACGGCCAAATGCCGAATATACCGCGAAAGGCAGGCATCCTGCGGGGTTGGCCGGTGTTTTGCGCCTCGCGGGGCGGC
>JAISPA010000015.1 GCA_031275255.1 Acidaminococcales bacterium
TGTCAGCGGCGGCGTGGGAAGCAGTTACTACACTCAGGGTTTCGCGCGTTCCGTCCTGCTGCTGGTAGGCGTGGGTTCGCTTGTCCACAGCATGGTTGATTTCGAGATCGCCTGGGCGCTGTACAAAATTTTGTGCAAACAAAAAGGGTTTGCCGCGTTGCGGGAAAAATAGCGCCATCCCCTAAATCGGCGCGGCAACATTCGCGCGCCGGGGAACTTTCGCGTTGATTGAAAATACTTGGAACATGATATACAATAATGTTAATATTGTATATTTTTGTTTTGCCTGTCGCGGGCAAAAGCCCGGATACGGTTATGAAGGAGGCTGTTTTATGGAGCGTATGATCAAATTGGGAATATCCGCGCGTCATATACATTTGGACCGCGGGGCGATGGACGTTCTTTTCGGCAAGGACAGCCAGTTGCACAAAATAAAGGATCTCGGCCAGCCGGGGGACTTTACCAGTGAAGAAAAGGTCGATCTGATTTCGGAGAAAGCAATACTGCGCGGGCTGCGGGTAATCGGACCTTTGCGCAAACAGACGCAGATTGAGCTGGCCATGGCGGACGCCCGCGCGTTGGGTCTGAACCCGCCGCTCCGGGATTCCGGCAATCTGAAAGGCTCTGCAGGTATAAAGATTATAGGGCCGGACGGCGAACTTACCATACCGGAAGGGGTGATCATCGCGGAGCGGCACATACATCTTGACCTTCCTACGGCGGCGGCTTTCGGCCTGAAAGACGGGGAGCACGTCCGCATAAGGGTTCCCGGCGTTCGCCCGGTTGTTTTTGAGGCGGTGCTGGTACGCGCCAAGGCCAACTACGCCCCGGAATTTCATATTGACACAGACGAGGGAAACGCCTGTTTTGCCAAAAATGGCGAGATGGTCGAGATAATCGGCTGACCGGTTTTCAACAGGCCGCCGGCGGCAGTTTCTGCGGGTTAAGGGATACGGAAGCCTGCCGGCGGCTCTTGGCAATAGGCGCTGCCATCCGGGCGGGGCAATCCGCCGGATTTGATTGTTTTGCGCCTTTCAGCGCGGGATTTGCCGGGCGGTCTCAACGGCCCGCCCGCGTTTGTAAGGGGTAAAATTTATGAATCTGGCTGCTTATGAGCCGAGCAATATAACCAAATATATGGTCGGCCGCATCTTGTTCTTATCCTGGCCGGTGGTGGGCGAAATGATTTGCCTGGTTATCGGCGGGGTTCTGACGACCGCGATGGTCGGACGGTTCGGCGCGGTCGAGGTGGCGGCGGTAGGGCTTGCCACCATGCTGCAGGCAACTTGCGCCATGGTGATATCGGCCGCCGGCACGGGCGCGGGCGCACTGGTCGCGCGCGCTTACGGCGCGCGGCGGGTGGACGAAGCCCGGCGGATCGCCGGGCAGTCGCTTATCATAGCGGTAACGGCCAGTACGCTGGCGGCGGCTTTTTGCTACAACGCCGGGCGGTTTCTGATCGCCGCCGCCAGCCCGGATCGGGCTGTTGTCGAGATGGCGAACGGTTTCTTGGCCGTTATGGCTTTTTTCCTTCCCTTCATGGCGGTAACCAGCGTATGCCTCGCTTCCATACGGGCTACCGGGCAAACCAGGGTATCAATGCTGGTAGCGGTGGCCGGGCAGCTTATATCTTTGTCCGTAACTTATACCCTGCTTTTCGTTTTGAAAGCCGGCGTTCGCTACGCCATAGCCGGCATGGCCTCCTCGCAGGCGCTGGCGTCAATGATCAGTTTCCTGGCGGCGCGTTCCTCCCTGACGCTTGAGTTGCGCTGGCGGCACATCTATCCGCTCGGGCGCGATATAATTTCCAATGTGCTGAAAGTCAGTTCGGCGGCGGGGATGGAACAAGTAGCCCTGCAAAGCGGGCGTATAGCTTTTGCGCTTTTGATGGCGACGGCCGGGGCGGTGCAGTTTGCGGGGCACAACGTTTCGCTGCAAATAGAATCAATTTCTTTCATGCCGGGCATGGCCTTCGGTATAGCGGCCATGACCCTGGTGGGGTACAACCTCGGCCGCGGTCTGACGCGCCGGGCCAGGCAATACGCGTGGCTTACCTGCATCATCGGCGCGTGCGTCATGGGTTGTTTCGGTGTGATATTCTACTTTTTTGCGGAGGAATTGACCCGATTTTTCATCGACGACCCGCAGGTGCTGGCCTGGGGAATTGGCTGCGTACGGGTAGCCGCCATGGAGCAGGTCTTTCTGGCGGTGGATATGGTGTTGCCCGGTGTGCTGCGCGGCTGCGGCGACGCGGTTACCGCCATGTACGTAGCTGTTTTTGGCACCTGGTGTTTTCGCATTCCGGCGATTCTCCTGCTTAAGCAATTAGGCTGGTTTGACGTTGTTAACGGCTGGATTTGCGCCTTTCTCGACATGACCATCCGGGCGGTTTTGTTTATTTACATCGTGCGTTCCAAGGACTGGCGCAAAATAAAAACCGGAATTTACGTTTGAGCGATTTATATATTTCCGGCGCCTGACCAACCAAAAGAGGAGAAAAAATGTTTAAATTGCTTTTTGCGCTCATTTTTGCGGTGAGTTTGTTCGTAGGCTATGAAAGCTACAAACCGTACCTGCCCGCGCCGCTGACGGAAAATATTGAGAAATTGGCCGACGGGCGGCTGCTGGAAGAAAACACGCCGCAAGCGGTAACGCGCGTCCTCCGTCTTTTCCGTGTAGAGGACGAAATTCGGCAAAAAATGACCGCGCCCGGCTGGGTGAAATTGGACGATATACCCTTGTCCATGCAGCAGGCAATCATTTCCGTCGAAGACAGCCGTTTTTATCAGCACGGCAGTTTTGACCCGGGCGGCATCATCCGCGCCCTGCTGGTAAACCTGCAAGCCGGCGAAATCGTCGAGGGCGGCAGTACGATCACCCAGCAGTTGGCCAAAAACCTTTTTCTGAACCAGGAACAGACGATAGCGCGCAAGGCGGAAGAAGCCGCCTACAGCGTCATAATAGAAAATTCCTTCACCAAGGAGGAAATACTCGAAGCCTATCTTAACGCCATTTATTTCGGCGCCGGCGCTTACGGCATAAAAGACGCCGCGCGCGTCTATTTTAAAAAACGGCCGGCGGAACTTACCCTGGCGGAAAGTTCCATGCTGGCCGGCATCCCCGCCGCGCCCTCCCTTTATTCGCCGCTGGAAAACCTTGCGGCGGCCAAAAAACGGCAAGCCGTAGTTCTTGAAACAATGGTCAAGAACGGCTTCATCGGCCCGCAAAAGGCCAAAGAACTGCTGGAAGAGAAACTTTTTTAGGGCGTATTGACACTGACTGAAATTGAAAACCGTTCAGGCCGGGCTGGGGAAAAGTGCGGGGCGGACGCCTGGCGGAGCCAAAAACACGCCGAAGGGGGAGATGTTTTATGGACAGACTATTGGCCGGAGCTTTTATGCCGCATCCGCCGCTGATCATCCCGGAAGTGGGGGCGCGCCATCACGGACAGGTCGCCGGGACGATCCGGGCGATGAAAGCGGTGAGCGAACGGCTGGTTGCCCTAAACCCGCGTGCCGTCATCATTACCTCTCCGCACGGCGTCCATTTCAGCGGCGCGCCCAGCATAACCTTCGGCCAGCGTATGGAAGGCGGCATGGAGGATTTTAACGCTCCGGACTGCCGGTTGTCTTTTCCCGTAAATCAGCGGCTGGCGGAGACAATATACCTGGCGGCGCAAAACGCCGGAATTTCCTTGTATAAAACCGGCGATCCCGCTGAAGACGCTTTCATGCCGCCAATAGACTCCGGTGCGTTTGTGCCGCTTTATTATTTGCGCGCAGCGGGTTTTGCCGGCGACATAGTGCACATCTGTCCCGGATTTATCAGCCTTGAGGAGGCGTCTATACTGGGCGAGGCGATCGCCGGCGCGGCGGCGGGAAATGACGCCGTGCTGATCGGCTCGGGCGACCTCTCACATTATCTTAAAAATTCGCCGCCTTACGGTATAAGGCCGGAAGGCGCGGCCTTTGACGCGTTGGCGGTAGAAGCGATAAAAGAAAACGACCCCGGCAAATTGCTGGCGCTTGACCGGAAACTGATAGAGCGGGCCGGCGAGTGCGGCCTGCGCTCACTGCTCATATTGCTGGCGGCGGTAAAGGGCCTGGCGAGTGAATTTTATTCTTACGAGGATACCTTCGGCGTGGGCTATGCCGTGGCCGTCTGGGAAAAGCCGTCCGGGGACGGGCCTTCCGTTCCTGTCCGGCTTGCTCGCTGGTCTATAGAAAACAGTTTCGCCGGCGGGCAAAAGGCCGCCGCCCCCGCTTGGGCCGATGGCCTTGAAGACCGGGCGGGAGTGTTTGTTTCCCTGAAAAAAGCGGGCGCTCTGCGCGGCTGTATCGGCACTTTTCTGCCGCAATGTCCTTCCGTTAAAGAGGAAATTTTGCGCAACGCGCTGTCCGCGGCTTTTTCCGACCCGCGTTTTCCGCCGCTGTCCCGGGATGAACTGCCGGATTTGGAAATATCCGTCGACGTCTTGTCAACGCCGGAAATGATCGGCGGACTGTCCGAGCTCGACGAGAAAAAGTACGGCGTGTTGGTGACGGACGGCGTGCGCAGCGGCCTTTTGCTGCCGGATCTCGGTGGTGTAAACAGCGTTGCGGAGCAGCTTCGCATCGCCAGACAAAAAGCCGGAATTTCCCCGGGCGCAAAAGTAGATATTTACCGTTTTACGGTCAGGCGTTATGTATGAAAAAACGGTAAGGGCAAGCTTCTGGCGCAGTGACGGCAGCGGCGCGACCTGCGGCCTGTGTCCGCACGGCTGTGTCCTGCCGGAAGGCGGCGTGGGCCTGTGCCGGGTGAGAAAGAATGTTTCCGGCGTTCTGTACGCCGAAAGTTATGGCGAAGTAAGCGCCCTGGCGCTTGACCCGATCGAAAAAAAGCCGCTTTCCCGCTTTAAGCCGGGCAGTCTGGTTCTTTCGGCCGGCAGCCGCGGCTGTAATTTTTCCTGCCGCTTTTGCCAGAATTGGCGAATATCCCAGGCGGACCCCGCGGTAAGGATTTTCCGCCCGGAGCAATTGGTGAGCCTGGCGCTTGCGAAGGTAAAAGAGGGCAATATAGGATTGGCCTATACCTATTCCGAGCCGGCCGTCTGGTATGAATTTGTGAAAGACTGCGCGCTTTTGGCGAAAGAGGCGGGGCTTGACAATATACTCGTAAGCAACGGCTATATAAACCCTGGGCCGCTGCAAGAGCTGGCGCCGCT
>JAISPA010000016.1 GCA_031275255.1 Acidaminococcales bacterium
TATTAAAAAATTAGGGGGAGTTTTTATGAAGACAAAAAATTTCTTGAAACTGGCGGCCGGAATATGTTTTTTGTGTTTGTTGCTGGCAGGCTGCGGTTTGCGGCAGGACGCCCAAAAGACCGACGCTAAACAAGCCAAGGCCGACTATCCCAAGGCGCCTGTTAACATTTTCGTGGGTTACGCGCCAGGCGGCTCGGCCGATCTTGTTACAAGGACGCTGGCCGACAAACCGACCCCTGTCCTGGGGCAGAACGTCATAGTGCAAAACAAGCCGGGCGGCGGCGGCAGCGTCGCAGTAGCGGAGGCTTTGGCAGCCAAGCCGGACGGTTACACTTTGGCCTTAGGCAGCAATGGCGGCCTTTTGGTCAACCCTTATGTGACCAACGTAGGTTATACTGCCAAAAATTTTCGGCCGGTAGCCCTTTTGACGGACATACCTATTGGCATAGCGGTAAAAAGCGGTAAATTTGACACTTTGCAGGATTTAATCAAATACGCGAAAGAGAATCCGGGAAAAATACGCTATTCCACGCCTGGCATGAACAGCACCCCTCACCTGTTTATGGAAGAGATCGCCATAAAAGAAGCAATTAAACTGAACCACGTGCCCAACGCCAGTTCCCCGCAGTCCATAGCGGAACTTTTGGGCGGGCACATTGAAATGATCGTCGTGAATATGCCCACTTTTAAAAGCGTTTATGAATCCAAACAGGTCAAAGTATTGGCTACTAGCGACAGCAAGCGCTCTGCGGAAATGCCGGATGTGCCTACCCTGAACGAGAGCAGGGGTTATGAGGTGCCCATCAGCGTTTGGTTTGGGTTGGTAGGGCCGGCCGATATCCCCAAAGACGTTTTGGCCGTTTTCGACAGCGCCGTGAAAAAGGCAATGGACGACCCGGCTTTAAAAGAGGCCTGGAACAGGCTTCAGTTTAGCGTAAATTATTTGGGGCCGGACGATTTTGCCAAAAAGATAGAAAAAGACGATGCTTTATATAAAAATGTGTTGAATGAAATGGGCACGCTGAAAAAATAACAGTAAACAGGCCGCCATTACGGATCATAGACTCTGCGGCCTTGTGGGGAAAACATGAAAAAATTTGATATTGTTTTGGGTGTGCTGTTGATGTCGATTGCCGCCGCGGGCTGGCTGGAAACGGCCACTTGGCCGGGCGGCGGGCAACAGGCAGGTTTGTCGCCTAAAGATTACCCCCGGTTGGTTTTTGCCATGCTGGCTTTGTGCGGCCTCCTGATAGCCGGACGCGCCGCAAAGGGCGGGAATGGCGGCGAGCCTCCTTGCGTGCGCTGGGACAAGGTCCTGCCTGTGGCGTTGTTATTGGCGGTTTACGCCTTGGTGCTTGAGTTCGTCGGGTTTATTCTGCCAACGGCAATGTTTTTGCTGATTTCCATGGCTTTTTTCGGCGTAACCAGCCTGCTGCGCAATGTCATTATATCCGTTATGGGAACAGCCGTACTTTATGTTGCTTTTGTCTTTTTTCTGCAGGTGCAATTTTAGAAATTATCGGGGAAATAGCAGATAATCTTGGCAGCTTCCTGCGCGCGGCAATGCATTGCCGGCAAAAATCCCCGCGCCGGCTCGTCTTAATTGCTGAACTGCTGGGCGAACCCTTTCCGGCGGGGCAAATTCGCCCAATCAAAGGCTGGCCACGGCCAGCCCAACTGGGGACGGACATTCGGCAAAAGCCCTTTCCCGCTGGATGAAGCATCGTTCAAGCGGGCAAAAGAAAAAGGAGATCATATATTATGGAGCTGTTGCAAAATGTTATCCAGGGTTTCGGGCAAATGGCCAATCCGGGCATTTTGGCTTTTTGCGTGGCGGGAGCATTGATTGGCGTTGTTTTTGGCGCGATACCGGGGCTTACCGCTACTACGGCCATTGCCATGTTTACGCCTATGACTTTCAAAATGTCGCTGGAAACATCTTTTGCGTTTTTGCTGGGCATATACTGCGGCGGCTATTACGCGGGCAGCATACCGGCCATACTGATCAGGACGCCCGGCGCTCCTGGCAACGCCGCTACCTGCTTGGACGGTTATCCCATGTGCGAACAGGGCAAGGCAGGCAAAGCGCTTTCCTTGTCTGTGGTGTCATCCTGTATTGGCGGTCTTTTTTCCAGCTTAATGCTTTTCCTTTTCGCTCCTTTGGTCAGCAGTATGGCCTTGCGGTTTGGCGCGCCGGAATATTTCGCCGTAGCGCTGATGGGCATGACCTGTATTATCAGCGTATCAAGCAAGGATCTGGTAAAAGGCGTAGCCGGGGCCTTAATTGGCGTAGTCATTTCTATGATTGGCATGGACAGCATCTCCGGTATGCCCAGATTTACTTTCGGCTCGGTCCGGATGATGGCGGGCGTCTCCCTGATACCGGCGCTGATCGGTTTTTTTGCTTTGACGGAAGTTTTTGGCAAGACGGAAGAAATTGGGCGAAACAAAAAGATGAATGTCATTGACCTTAGTTTTCACCGCCCGGTGTTCATGGAATACTGGGCGGTGAAATGGAACCTTTTCAAAGCCTGCGTTATAGGCACTGTCATAGGGGCCATTCCCGGCACGGGGCCGACCATAGCTTCCTGGCTGGCTTATAACGAGGCAAAGCGCACATCCAAAAACCCTGAACAGTTTGGCAAAGGTTCGAGCGAAGGGATTATTGCCTGTGAAGCTTCCAATAACGCAGTTACAGGCGGCGCTTTGATTCCGCTTTTGACTTTGGGGATACCGGGCGATTCCGTAACGGCAATTTTATTGGGCGCCTTGATGCTGCAAGGCCTTACGCCGGGGCCGATGATGCTGATGGAAAACTTTGGTATTTTAGCTTTCTTTTTGGCCGTTCTTTTTGTATCCAATATTGTCATGCTGATAGCAGGGCTTTTTGGCAGTAAGTTTTTCCCCTATATCCTTGCCGTTCCCAGCAAGATACTGATACCTTTCGTCATGGTTTTTTGTTTGGTCGGCACTTATGCTTCCAGCGGTTCCTTTTTTGACCTTAAAGCCGTTGTCGCCATAGGGATATTAGGCTTTGCCCTGCAAAAAATGAAATTCACCATGCCGCCCCTGGTCTTAGGCTTTCTGCTTGGGCCGATTTTAGAAAACAATTTCCAGCGCGCTATGCTGGCCAGCAACAACAACCCTTTGGTTTTTGTGCAAAGCCCGCTCAGCGTCGGCATATTATTGCTGACGGCAATATTGACTGTGGTTTTGTACCGCAGACAAAGTGCCCGCTAAGGTCGCCTGCTTTCAAAAATAGAGATGCCGGAAAGGAAAGGTGAGTTTTGATGCGTAAAGTAATAATTGCGGCGGCTTTGCTCGGCGCAGGAACAACCAGGGCGCAATCTCCCCACGTCCCTTTGACTCCGGATGAAATTGCCGCCGATGTCGTGGCGGTTGCCAAGGCCGGCGCCGCTATTGCTCATATCCACGTAAGAGACAAAAATGGCGCTAACACAATGGAAACAAGCGCATTTGCCGAAGTAATGGAAAAAAGCCAGGCAGCTTGCCGGAAAGCCGATATAGATATTGTTTTCAATTTAACGTCATCAGGGGGGAAATTCCCGTATGTAATGAGACAGGCGCATTTAAAGCTGCTCAGGCCGGAAATGTGCTCCCTGACCCCTAACAGCATGAACTGGGCCAATAGTTACCTTTTTAAGAACGAGCCGGAATTCATAAAAGAATTAGCAAACACTATTTTGGAAAATGACATTAAACCGGAAATAGAAATATTTGACGCCAGCATGTTGGAAAGCGCCAAGTATTATATAGCGAAAGGGCTTTTTAAAACGCCGTGCCATTTTCAGTTTGTCATAGGCGTTGCCGTGCCCGGCAATATAATGCACTTGTCCTTTATGCTGCAGCAAATGCCTGAAGGGTCTACCTGGTCGGTTACCGGCATTGGCAAAGCCCACCTGCCTATGTTGTTGGCAGGATTGGCCGAAAGCTGCACCTGCCTGAGGGTAGGCCTGGAAGACAATGTGTTTTTGGCCAAAGGAGTGTATGCGACAAACGTTTCTTTAGTGGAGAGGGCCGTTTCCATGGCAAAATTGGCTGGCTGCGGGATTGCGACGCCGGACGAGGCCAGGGAAATATTGGGTATTGGCCGCAACTGGCGGCAATAAAGAGGATTCCGAGGCCAAGCGCAAAAAATATGTTTTTATGTATTGACAACGAAGCGGAATGATAATAATCTATTAAATAGAATGCGGTGGTTTGCCGCGTAAGGACAGCGGGGAGTTTGGCGCCTTGTGCGCGTTCTGCGGCTTGCTGCGTTTGCAAGCCTCGTTTCCAGCATGGGATTGCCCCTCCCCGGCGGCCATATTCGCCCAGCCTAAGCACACTCGCCCGTTTGAGGGCAGGCATTCCACGGCGGGCATGGTATCTCCCGCTTAATGCGGTATCGTTTAATCTGCCGGCACAGCGGCTGTTTTTTAGCGGATCGAGTTATCCTAAGCTAATTATTTTGCGCCTTTTCCGCCCTTATACTATTTCCCGGCTAAAATCGCGGCAGCTTTACGGTTGGTTTGCCACGCGGGCGCGTCCGGCACCAGCCGTCCGTGGCGCGTCCGGCATTTATCCATCCTTGGATTGCACAAGCCTCGCGGGCGAGGCATGCCTCGCCCCTACGACGAATATTACCTGTGCTTTGCGCTGCGCAGGGCGGCAAACCAACTTGCCGGCCTTATACATGTTTTGACCGCAGAACAGCATTAAGCCCGCAAGCAGGCGAGGCAGGGAAAAACTGCCGCGCTGCGGGGCAAAGACAACATTTTTTGCATATTAATACGTAAATTTATCGCCGCAGGCAACATTATATAAAGAATGTTAACTATGGTAAACTTGAAAGTCGCCTGGCGTCAGGAAATACTGTTTGGGGCCGACGATACATTGCCGCAGAAAATAAAAATTCACAAAGGCTAAAAGCCCACCTA
>JAISPA010000040.1 GCA_031275255.1 Acidaminococcales bacterium
GGGATAGCCGTAAAGCGACAGGGCCGCGCCCAGCCATTCCCAGTTGTCCATGTGGATGGCCAGCATTACCACGCCTTTTTTTTCGGCTATGGCTTCGCGCAGGAGGTCTTCGCGCTCCAGTTTGACGAACCGCCTGATATTGGCGGGGTTCAGGGCGGGCATGTAGAGTATTTCCATAAAAGTCATGCCGATGTTGCGGCACATGGCCTTTGTTATTTCCCCGGCTTTTTCCCGGGAAACCATAAGATGCCTACAAATGGCGTCCCGCGCCAGATTGACCTGTTTTTTTATCAAAAGGTAATATAAAACGCCCAGCATACGGCCGATCGCCAGAACCAGCGAATAGGGCAGCAGGGAAACTGTTTTAACGATACCTCGGTATACCCAGTATAACACTGTTATAAGTCCCACCCTTATTTTGCTTGCAGCAAAAGTTCAACGCCCGCGTCCCATTTATCCTGCGCCTTCAGTATGAATTCGACGACTTCGCGCGCCGCTCCCTGTCCGCCGCCAAAGCCGGACACAAAGTGCGCCGCTTCTTTCACGGCGTCCGCCGCGTCCCGGGGCGCGCAGGCAAAGCCCGCCAGGCGCATGGCCGCCAGGTCGTTCAGGTCGTCGCCGACGTAGGCGATTTGTTCGGGCGTTATGGCGAACTTTTGGCAAATTTCCCCGATAGCCGGGCCTTTGTCGGTTACGCCCTGGTAAATTTCGGTTATTTCCAGTTCCCGGGCGCGGGCTTTTACAATCTGGCCCGCGCGCCCGGTAACGAACGCCGTTTTGTAGCCTAAACGCCCGGCCAGCTTTATGGCCAGTCCGTCTTTGGCGCTGAAGGCTTTGCACGCTTCGCCGGACGGCCCCATGTAAATCCGCCCGTCGGTGAGCGTTCCGTCGACGTCAAAAACCATACAGGTTATTTTGCGCGCGCGCGCCAGGTTATCCACTATACCACTCCCTGCCGGACGAGGTCGGTCATGTGCAGAAGGCCGACAATTTTTTTCTCGCCGTCAATCACCGGCAGTACGGTTATCGGCCGCGGTTTGTTGCTCTCCATAACGTGCAGTGCTTCGGCGGCCAGTTTTTCACGCGTGATGGTTTTGGGCGTCGCGGTCATCATTTCCCATACCGGCCTGTCGAGAAATTCATAGCCTTTTTTCATCAGCCCGCGCCGTATGTCGCCGTCGGTGAGAATGCCCGCCATGCGGCCGCCTCCATCAACGACGCCGACCGAGCCCAGCCTTTTGTCGGTGATGACAAACAAGGCTTCGCGCACGGTTTTGTCCTGATTGATCAGCGGAACGTCGTCATTTTTGTGCATGACGTCGTCCACCGTAAGGAGGAGTTTCCTGCCCAGCGTACCGCCGGGGTGAAAGATGGCGAAGTCGGAAGCGGAAAACTTTCTCACGGCTTGCAGGGAAACGGCCAGCGCGTCGCCGTAGGCAAGCGCCGCCGTGGTGCTGGCGGTAGGCGCAAGTCCCAGCGGGCAGGCTTCTTTTTCCACCCTGACGTCAAGAAAAATGTCCGCCGCCAGTGCTAAGGTAGAGTTTTCCGAACCGCACAGCGCGATTATTTTCGCCCCGATGCGCCGCAGGGAAGGAAGCAGTTGCAATAGTTCGGCGGTTTCGCCGCTGTTGGAAAGGGCTATGACGATATCGGCTTCCGTAACCATGCCAAGATCGCCGTGTATGCCTTCGGCCGGATGCAGGAAAAAGGAAGGCGTGCCGGTGCTGGCCAGGGTAGCGGATATTTTACGGGCAACCAGGCCGGATTTGCCGATGCCGGTCAGGACGGTACGTCCGCGGCAGGCTAAGATCAGATTGAGGGCGGCTTCAAATTCGCCGCCGAGGCGCGGAATGAGCGCGAGAATGGCTTCGGCTTCCGTACGCAGTACCGCGCGGGCGCGATCGAGCATTTTTTTACCTCCCGTTGCGGGTGTTTGCCGTTCACGGCCGGGTTTGCCCTATACTGTTCCCTGGCTAAGGCAAACCCGACTCTGTTGTTATAAATATACCATATTTTACGGCCATATTAAAGATTGCCGGGGATTATTTCAGGCCGCCCCGGCAAAGGACCGCATCTATTGCCAATACGTCCGTCAGAAGTTTTTCCAGTTGGTCGATCCTTAACATGTTCGGCCCGTCGGAGAGGGCTTCTTCCGGGTTGTCGTGTACTTCGAGGAAAAGGGCGTCTATGCCGGCCGCCGCGGCTGCGCGCGCCAGGCAGGGGACAAATTCGCGCTGCCCGCCCGAGGTTTCCCCCCGCCCGCCCGGCGACTGTACGCTGTGGGTGGCGTCCATCACCACCGGATAGCCGAAAGAGCGCAGGATCGGCAGGGAACGCATATCCGTGACCAGGGTGTTGTAGCCGAAACTTACCCCACGTTCGGTGAGCAGAATGTTTTCGTTGCCGGCTTCGCGTATTTTGGCTATGACGTTTTTCATGTCCCAGGGAGCGAGGAATTGGCCTTTTTTTACGTTTACCGCCTTGCCCGTCCGGGCGGCGGCATAAATAAGGTCGGTCTGCCGGCACAGAAAGGCCGGTATTTGCAGGACATCCAGCACCAGCGCGGCCGCCGCCGCCTGTTCCGGTTCGTGTATATCGCTGACAACCGGCGCGGCCAGTTCTTTTTTCAGCGCGCCGAGCTGTTTTAAGCCTTCTTCCATCCCCGGGCCGCGAAAGGATGCGAAGGACGAACGGTTGGCTTTATCAAAGGAGGCTTTGAACACATAGGGCATACCGAGTTTATCCGCTATGGCTTTTATTTCCCGCCCGATCATAAGTGTTCTTTGGTAATCTTCCAGCACGCACGGCCCGGCTATGAGCAGCAGCGGATTTTTCCCGCCTGCCGCGTAACCGCCTATTTTTACTGTGTTCATGCTCTTTCTCCCTGTTTCATACGGTTTTTCTCGCGCCGCCGGCCAAAACCAGCGCGTTTATTTTTACAAGGTCTTCCGGTGTGTCCACGCCGAAAGCCGGATTTTTCGCCGTAAGGACCTTTATCTTGCAGCCGTTTTCCAAGGCCCTTAGCTGCTCCAAACCCTCGGCGCGCTCAAGCGGGCTTTGCGGCAGGCGCGCGAAGCGCAAAAGAAAATTTTTCCGGTAGGCGTATATCCCCACGTGTTTAAAAGGGGCAAACCCGTCCGGGCAGCGCGGGTAAGGGATGAGCGAGCGCGAGAAGTACAGCGCGTATCCGTCTTTGTCCACCACTACTTTTACCGCCGCCGGGTCGTTATACTCATCCTCCGGCAAGGGCGCTCCGGCCGTCGCCATTTTAAGGCGCGCCTCTTCCAGCAGGGTACGCGCCAGCCGGTCAATCAGTTCCGGCTCGATCAAAGGTTCGTCGCCTTGCACATTGATGATCACGGACGCTTTTTTGCAATGCGCCGCCGCTTCCGCCAGCCGGTCGGTTCCGCTAAGGTGCGCGGTTGAAGTCAGCAGGGCGCGGCCGCCGAAAGCGGCGACCGCGCCGCATATCCGGGCATCGTCCGTCGCGACGGCCACCGCGTCAACCAGCGACGCCCGGCACGCTCTTTCGTAAACATGCTGAATCATGGGCTTGCCCGCTATATCGGCCAGGGGTTTGCCCGGCAGACGGGTAGACGCGTATCTGGCCGGGATTATGCATACGACTTTCGCTTTATCCATTCTCTCGCTTCTTCCCCTGTCAGCGCTTTCGCCAAGATTTCCTGAAAAGCCGCGCCGTCGCCGATCAGTTTGACTTCTATACACAGGATGTAAAGAGGGCAGGAGCGTTGGAGCGCGATAAATTCTTTCGGTATTTTCACCGCGTCTTTTTCGGTGGTAATGATCGCTTCCGCCTGTTTCCAGGCCGCCCGCTCCATGATGTATTCCATTTCTTTCGTGTTGTAGTCGTGATGGTCCGGGTAGCGGATGGCTTCGATGAGGTTGATGCCGAGATCGGTGATTGTTTGTTCAAAGGAGGCGGGATTGCCTATGGCGGAGAAAGCGATCGCCGTCTTGTCGCACAATTCCCCGGCCGGCAGGCATTTTTCGCCGCTTTCTTTATCCCATTCGGCGATTTCTATGAAGTGGCGCGGCATGTGTATGCTTTCAAACACCGGCGCGGAAGGGTTGTTCCTCCCGAGGGCGGAGCGCACGTATTTACGCGAAAATTCCAGCGACTGGTCGACTTTGGTCAGGAGAAACAGGTCGGCCCGGTCCAGATGGGAAAGCGGTTCGCGCAGGGTGCCGCGCGGCAAGAGGCAACTGTTGCCGAACATGTTGAGCGTGTCCACTAAAACTATGTCAAGGTCGCGCGCCAGCTGCCAATGCTGGTAGCCGTCGTCCATGATCAGTACGTCGACGTCCATGTTTTTCGCCACGTATTCGCCGCTGATCGCGCGGTCTTTGCCGATGACGACCGGCACGTCCGGCAGCTGCTTGGCCAAAAGGTAGGCTTCGTCGCCCGCTTCATAGGCGCTCATGTAAATACGCCGCCCGTCGGAAACTATCCCCACGGGTTTGTCGCAATGCGCACGGTAGCCGCGATTGAGCACGGCTACTTTGTACCCCATGGAACAAATCAGCGTCGCGAGGGTTTTGACGGTAGGCGTTTTGCCCGTGCCGCCGAGGGTTATGTTGCCAAGGCTGATGACCTTGCAGGAAAGACGGTTTTTCCGGCATAAGCCGGTTTTGTAAAGAAGCAGTTTGGCCGCCAGCCCAAACCCGTACAGGAGGGAGAAAAAGCTGAAAAAGGACATGACGATGATGTCCCAGCGGCTGCGCACGTTGCCGTGCAGAAGCTGATAGAGGTTGAATTCCATGCGTTTGGAAAGGCTGTTGTCCTCGCTTGACGACCAGTTGATGATGGAATAGGAGCGCGGCTGCGGTTTGACTACAGGGCCTGCCAGCACTTCTTTCAGAAATATCATGCTTTTCCCCGCCGCGCCGCGGTTTTCTTCTATAACGGCGTAAGACGCCGCTCCCATGCCCGCCTTGAGGCTGTCGTCGGAAAGTATCCGCAAAAGCTGCCCGGTCAGTTCCGCCTGGCTGTTTACCGTAACGCAGGCCCCGCGGTTGCTTAAGAGCGAATAGGAGTCTTTAAAGTTAAACATGTTGGGGCCGACGATGATGGGTTTGCCGTGCGCGGCCGGTTCCAGGACGTTGTGCCCGCCGTGCCTTATCAGGCTGCCGCCGACGAATACGACGTCGCCGACCGCGTAAATACGGCCAAGTTCCCCTATGGTGTCGACGAGTATGACCGGAAATTCCGGCCTTTGCCCTTCGGACTGGTTCAAAAGTTCCGAGCGTTTGCCGCAGACAAAGCCTTTTTCCCGCGCGACTGCCTGTATTTCATTGTTGCGCCCGGGTTTGCGCGGAGCGATCAAGAGGCAGGCGCGGGGGAATTTTTCGCGTACCGCGGCAAAAGCGGCGACAAGGGCCTTTTCTTCTCCCGGGTGGGTGCTGCCGGCCACAATGACCGGATGGTTTTTCTCAATACCCATTTCCACCAGAAAGCGCTGTTTGTCTTCCGGCGTAACTTCGGCGTACGTCTGGTCAAATTTGGTATTGCCGGTTATGACGACCTTTTTGGGGTCGGCCCCCAGCCGCATTATATATTCGGCGTCAAGGGCGGATTGCATGCAGAAGCGCCCCACGCTATTCAGCATGTTGTCCAAAATGCCGAAAAGGTATTTGTAGGTTTTTACGCTTTTGTCGCTTATGCGGCCGTTTACCATCATCACCGGTATGCCGCGCATGTTTATGTCATGCAAAAAGTTCGGCCACAGTTCGGTTTCGACCGGCATGAAGATGCGCGGGCGGATGCGTTCGACCACTATGCCGGTAACGAAAGGCATGTCCATCGGGAAAAAGATCACGGCGTCGGCTTCCGGGATGATTTGTTTCGCCATGGCGTACCCGCCGGTGGTAACGGCCGATACGACGATCGGCACGTTGGCAAAGGTCTTGCGTATTTCTTTGACCAAAGGGCTTGTCGCCACTATTTCGCCCACCGACGCCCCGTGTATCCAGATGGAATTGCGCCCGGCCACGGCGCTTATTTCGTCGTCGCGAAAAAACCCCATGCTTTGGCGGAATCGCTTGGGAAAACCTTTTTCCCGGCAGGAGCGATATATGTACACAGGAATGATGCAAAATATAAACAGTAATATAGCCGCTATATCATAGATTAAGTATAACACTAGCCGTCTCCGTTCTCTGCGCCTTTGCGAATTGCGCCTGATAAAGCCTTGTATACAAGCCGCCGCGAGGCAGAAGGCTGTCATGGCTGCCCTCTTCGGCCAGCCGGCCTTTGTCCAGCACCAATATGCTGTCAGCCCGCCGTATGGTGGAAAGCCTGTGCGCTATGACAAAAGAGGTCCTTCCCACCAGCAGCCGGTCCAACGCTTCCTGCACGATTTTTTCGCTTTCGGCGTCAAGGGAGGAAGTGGCCTCGTCGAGGATGAGTATGCGCGGATTTTTGAGGATGGCCCTGGCGATGGAAATGCGCTGGCGCTGGCCGCCCGACAGGTTTACTCCCCGGTCGCCCAGCATGGCGCCGTAACCGCCGGGCATTTGCCGGATGAACCCGTCCGCGTTGGCGGAAACCGCGGCGGCCTCGATTTCTTCCTTGGAGGCGTCCAGCCTGCCGTACAAAATGTTGTTGTAAATGCTGCCGTTGAAAAGGACGGTTTCCTGCGGGACGATCCCTATTTGCCCGCGCAGGGAGTCTGTGGTTACGTCTTTTATGTTTATGCCGTCGATTAGTATTTCTCCGCCGTCGATGTCGTAAAAGCGGGAAAGCAGGCTGGCGATGGTCGTCTTGCCAGCCCCGCTCGGCCCGACGATCGCGATGAGCTTCCCGGCCCCGGCCTTGAAGGATACGCCGTTTATTACCGGCTCGCCGGGATTGTAGGCAAAAACGACATTTTTAAATTCCACTTCGCCCTTTACCGGCGGCAAGTCTGGCGCGCCCGGTTTGTCAACGACGTCAGGCAGCATATCCAGGACATTGAATACCCGCTGCGCCGCCGCCATGGCTTTCTGGATGTCGGCGAATACTTTCGACAGGCGTTTGATCGGGTTGGCGATGTTGACCGCGTAGATCAAAAAGGCGACCAGGGCGCCGGCGGTAGTCTCGCCGGCGATCACTTCGCGCCCGCCGTACCATAAAATGCCGGTCGCGCCGATGGATACGGTAAATTCGATGACCGGCGTCAAAGTCGCCCCTAATTGGGCGTTTTTCATGTTGGCCCGGAAATTGAGCAGGTTTTCTTTTTCAAATTTTGCTATTTCATGGGTTTCGCGGACAAACGACTTTACTACGCACACCGAGGAAATCGCTTCCTGCAGGACGGAGGTGAGATCGGCGTTGCGCTCCTGTATGCGATGGCCGGAAGCCCTGATTTTTTTGCCGAAAATTTCGACGATTTTCATAACGATCGGGAAAGTCGCAAAAGTAAACAGGGTCAGTTTCCAGTTCAAAACGAGCATGGCGACGATTGAGCCCAAAAGGACCACGCCTTCCGTAAAAAGGTCGATAACGCTTTGGATCATCGCCCCTTGCAAGGCCCCCACGTCGTTTGTAACATAGCTCATGATGGCGCCGGTGCGGTTTTTTTCAAAAAAGGAAAGGCTGAGCCTGTTGATCTGGCGGTAAACATCGGCGCGTATGTCTATGACCACTCTTTGCCCGGCGTAAGCCATAAGGTAGCTTTGCCCGAAAAAGAACACCCCTCTGGCGAAATAGACAACCACCACCGCTACGGCCAGCATGTTGAGCATGGCATAGTCGCGCTGCACCAATACTTCGTCGATCATGTCCTTGATCAGCCAGGGCACCACCAAATGCCCGCCCGTGGCCAAAACGGTGCAGACAATGGCTATTGATATCCGCGGTATATATGGTTTCAAATATTTAAGAAGACGCAGGTAATGTCCCATCAAATCCTCCCCGCTCAAAACGATCCGCCGTGTCAAGCACCAGAGCGGCCACTTTCAAAAGCGCCCCCGGCCCGCCCAGGCGTTCTTTCATCGCGGCCAGGTCCCGCGCCAGAGCCGAACGGTTTTGGGGGTCAAGCAGGGAGAAGGCCGCTTTGGCTATATTGTCCGCCGTGGCTTGCTCTTGCAGCAGTTCTGGAAGAATGTTTTTGCGGGCGATTATATTGGGCAAGCCGATATGTTCGATTTTTATCAAACGCCGGACGATAAAGGCGGTCAGGGGCGAGGTTTTGTAGACTATGACGGACGGCAGGCCGCAAAGCGCCGCTTCCAGCGTAACCGTGCCGCTCGCCGCGATCGCCGCGTCGGCTAAACTCATTATATCATAATTGTTGCCTGTTAGAATACGCACCGGAACTGTCAGCGGTGTAAAATAATTTTTCAGTGTTTCTTCGGGAATGGTCTCCGCCCTGATGGTGTAAAAGACGCAGGCGTGATCCTGCGCATACATGACGGCGGCGGCGGCGAGCATTTCCGGCAGCAGCCTTTTGATCTCCTGCAGCCGGCTGCCCGGCAGGAGCAGTACGGTTTTTTGCCCCGGCTTTTTGTCCATGAGTTTTTCCACGCCGTCCGGCGCGGAGGGTTTTACGATGTCGAGCAGGGGATGGCCGACAAAAACAACGTTGGCGCCCGCTTCCTGATACACGTCCCGTTCAAAGGGGAAAATCGCGGCGACCGCCGCGGCTATCCGGGCGACTTCTTTCGCCCTCCCCTTGCGCCAGGCCCAGGCTGACGGGCTGATAAAAAATACAACCGGTATTTTTTTCGCGTACGCTATTTTGGCCACGCGCATGTTAAAATCGGGATAGTCTATGACCACCAGGCAGGACGGCCGCCTTTCATCCATAAGCTGCGCCAGGGCGGCCCGCAATTTAAAAAGCGACGGCAATTTGCGTATGACTTCCACAAATCCCATCACGCCGTGATCTTTTATGTCAAACAAAATTTCGCCCCCGGCGCGGCGCATGGCCTCGCCCCCCATGCCAAAGACGCGGAGCGAACTGTCGAGCCGCAAGAGTTCACGCGTCAGCGCGCCGGCGTGAAGGTCGCCGGACGCTTCCCCGGCGCAGATCATAATCTGCCGCATTGCGCTACTCCTGCGCGCGGGCGACTATGGCTATCCCGTATTTGTCGGCCAGGCGCAAGGCTTCTTCTTTTTGTACGAAAAGTGTGCGCCCCGCCTCCACCACCAGAGTTTTCGCGCCGGCGTCCACCATCGACTTTATGGTGTCAAGCCCGATGCTCGGCATATCGAAACGAAAGTCCTGCCCGGGTTTGGCGGTCTTGGCCACAACCACGCCTTCGCCGCCTAAAATGCCGCCGCGCTTTATGCAGGCGTCCGTCCCTTCAATCGCCTCCACCGCCATGATTGCCTGATTTTTGACGACAACCGTCTGCCCTATATCCAACTGCCCGGCGGCCAGCGCCATTTTAAAGCCGTAATCTATGTCTTTTATTTCTTCGTCCGTGGGCGCGCGGCGGCTGAGCACTCCGGCCGGCGGCGTGAGGATGCTCAAAAGCTGCGTTTGTTCCATTACTTTTATCCCTTCTTTTTCCAGTTCCGCGACGATCGCCAGCATGATCGTGTCGTCGTTGCGGTTGGGCAGGGAAAGCAGCAGCCTGACCGCTCTAAAATCCAGCCCGAAGCCTTTGTAAAGCACTTCTTTGCTGACTTTTCCCAGCATTACGGCTTTCGTTACCCCTTCTTTTTTGAGCGTCTTGATAATTTTATTGATTTTGCCGGCGCTGATTGGAAAATATTTATCGACATTTTCCGGCAAAACCGGTTCCACGCCGGGAACCAGCCCGATCGCCGCAACATGAAAACCCATGCCGCGGGCGGCACGGGCGAAATCTACGGGCAAAAAGCCTATTCCGGCCAACAAGCCTATTTTTTCCTGTATCGCCATTTTATCTTCTCCGCCTGACGTCGCCGGATGATCCGGCAGGTTTGCTGCGCGGCGTCCGGCGCTAAACTGAACCGCCCTCGTCTTTTCTGTTGCGGCAAATACCGCGTTCTACGTTGCGCAGGAAACGCAAAAGATGCTCTATTTCTTCGCTTGCGGCAAGTTCCTGCTCCATTTCCGCGATCGCCCCTTCCAGGCTGTTGGAGGAGCGGTAAAGTATTTTGTAGGCTTTTTTCAGGTCCCGCCTCACCGCCGGCGATATGCCGGCCCGCGATATACCGACGCTGTTAAGGCCCGCGACGAAAGCCGGATTGCCGTCGACAATGACAAAAGGCGGCACGTCCTGCACGATCTTCGCCATGCCGCCGACCATCGCGTTGCGCCCGATTTTAACAAATTGGTGCACGCCGCTTAGCCCGCCAATCACCGCCCGGTCCTCGATGGTAACGTGTCCGGCCACCCCCACCCCATTTGATATTACCACATTGTTGCCCAAAACGCAATTGTGCGCGACATGGGTCGTCGCCATCAAAAGGACGTTGTTGCCAATACGGGTTTCGTTGTCTTCGCCCGTGGCGCGGTTAATCGTAACACATTCCCTTATGCTGCAATTGTCACCGATAAACACATAACTTTTCTCGCCGATGAATTTTAAGTCCTGCGGTTCGCCGCCGATGACCGCGCCGGGATGAATCGTGCAGTTTTTGCCGATCGACGTCCAGCCGTCTATGACCGCATGCGGCCCGATCCTGGTCCCGCTCCCGATAGAAACGTTGGACCCGATAACGGCGTAAGGGCCTATCTCCACATCCCTCCCGATATTCGCGCCGGGATAAATCACCGCTTTTTCATGTATTTTCCGCAGAGGAACAACTATTGATTCTTTTTTCATCATACTCCTACACCGCCATGCGTATATTATGCCGCCAAGCCGCCTGGCGCCGTCCCCACAGGCTGCCGCCGCGCGCGCTTCGCCGCGCCAGGGCGCTTGCCTGGCAGACTATTTTATTTACGTGTTTTTTGCGTTTAATATAAAGCGGCTTTTCTATAATACCATTTACACAATCGGCAAATATTTCGGTCAACAACCGGTAAAATAAGGCGAAATAATGTTCTTAAAAGCCGAAAAAACGCTTTATATTAAAAT
Organism: Acidaminococcales bacterium; assembly: GCA_031275255.1. Taxonomy (GTDB): domain Bacteria; phylum Bacillota; class Negativicutes; order Acidaminococcales; family JAISLQ01; genus JAISLQ01. The sequence goes on from JAISPA010000040.1 coordinate 11,014, forward strand.
TTATATGCCAATTAGCCTTTTTTCTTAATATTTCTGCGCGTTTTGTACCAAAGCAAACATAAAT
>JAISPA010000083.1 GCA_031275255.1 Acidaminococcales bacterium
CGCTTCCCTTTTTGATTATTATATCATACTGTTTTGCGGAAAGGGTGGCATTTAATCAGTAGTTACTTGGTTGGTGGGCGTATCCTTCCGCGGCATAGACGGGTTTGGAAGACGAGGTCGTAACGCCGAGTTCGGCGTCCGCCATGAGGTTGCCGCTGAAACTTACCGTCGTGGTAACTTTCGGCGGCATGGTGTCGGTAATGGATATCCGCAACGCTTTGAGTTTATTGGGGTCAGCATCAATGCTGCCGTCGTCTTTCGCGTTCCAGCCCATGACGTGCAACCCTTCACTGGTTATGAAATTGCCTTCGGCATCGAAGTAAAAATTGCCTGCTCTGGTGTAATAAGACTGATTGCCATTGTTCACGATGAAAAAACCGTCGTTGTTGATGGCAAGATCGGTATTGACGTTGGTGGTCTGGAAACTGCTCGCGGTAAAGAGTATGTCGATGGACGAGGTTTTCACGCCGAGGCCGATTTGTTTGGCGTTGACGCCGCCGACGTTGCCGCGCGGGGCGGTCGCGCCCTGCACGGTCTGGCTGAGCATGTCCTGGAAAATAGTGCGGCTGCTTTTGAAGCCGATGGTGTTGACATTGGCGATGTTGTTGCTGAGGACGTCCATTCTGGTCTGGTGATTGGCCAGGCCGGACACCCTGGTGTAAAGGGCTCGCATCATGGTGATATAAAACCTCCCGTGTTTTTCTGCTCGGCGGAACAGCTTCTTTCTTTCGGCTGTCCGAAAGCCCCCGTGAAGGTCCGGCTTTTTGCCGCCGCGCGTTTTTCCGGCGGGCAACGCCCGCCGGCCGTGTAAATCGGCCTCCTTTCCCTTGCGATGTAACGGTTTTGCTTTATCACCCCCGTAAAGAGAGAGTTGCAAATAATGCTGCCGCCCGGTTAAAACACGGATAAGGTTTGCGGGCGGTTCGCTGCTTTGCGGCCCGCAAAGCAGCCACGGTTTTAGCCTGGGCTGTATAAACTTGAACCACAAACCCTAAGTCTGATAAACACAACATTCTTGCCGACATGGAAGAACAAGCATTTTTCCCTTTGGGAAACTCTCGCTCAATGCTCTCGGCCGGCGAGTTTGAAACGGCGGCGGCTTCGGTCAATTCGCTCGCGTTTGCCCAAAGCGGCAGGGGGGAACGGGAAACGGATGCTTTCCCTTCTTGGCAAACCAGTTGCGAAGACGCCATGGTTTCAGCCGGGAAATAATATAAGACGCCGCCGGAAAGGACGTATGCGCTCAGCGGGATTTTGGCCGGGAGGCCTCCGTTGCCAGGCAACCTTTGTCAAGGGTAATGATGCGTTCACTCCGCTGGCTGGGCAGGCTGGTAACCAGCCGGCCTGTTTTTTGCTCCCGGAAAGGCCAAGCAGCGCTGCTGGCCTGAAAATCCCGCTGAAAGCCCATCCCCTTACCCGGCGGCGTCATCGGGCAGCGGCACGGGACGGGCAAGCCGTTCGGAGCCGCTGTAACCGGCGCCGGCAAAAAGATATTCATAAGAACAGTAAGGGAAAAATTTCTTTTTTATAACGATCGCGAGGCTGACCGGCAGAGCCGCTTTGCCGCGCAACAGCTTTTCCACCCAGGCCGGCTCCTTTTTCAGCACCCGCGCCAGGTCTTCTGTTGTTAAAGTGAGTCTGTCCATTTCTGCTTTCAGGTTGGGAAACATGCAAAATCACCTTGTACGGATTTTCGTATATATAAATATTATTACGCTTTTCCGTAATAATCAACTGTTTTGTTTTTTGCGGTTAATTTTGTTAAAATTGCAAATTGAACGGGACTGCGTCCAACAGGAGTTGAATGAAGTCCCGTTCAGCAAAACACATGTATAACTTCGTCTCACGTTTCGTCCCATAGCGGGATTGCTTTGCTGCGCCCGCTATGACAGGGACAGGCCGCCTGCGAGGGCAGGAAGGGAGGAATTGGCGGTCGGCGCTGTTAAAAACAATTTATGCGGTTTTTTGTTGTGTTTACGATTTTATGGAGTAGTGTTATAATTCCTTTAAGTAGGAGGGGTAACATTATGATTGGCGCAAAAGTCAAACTTTTACTTGATAAAAACAACATTACCGCTAAGGACCTCTCTGTTGCCACTAAAATACCGCTTTCTACGCTTGCCGATCTTCTGACCGGCAAAACGAAAAATTTGTCTGTGCAAAAAGCCCGGAAAATCTGCGAAGCCTTAAATTGCACGCTTGATTATCTTTTGGACGACAGTATCGCGGAGGAAGTGGCTCAGGTAATAAAAAGAGCGCCCGTCCCCCTGGACGCTGAGGATAAAAAATTGCTCGCCCTTTTCGGCGGGATGAACGAGGAAGGGAAAAGCCGTTTGCTGGAGCTTGCGGCAATGTTCGCGCGAAACAAAAAATACCGCAAAGGTAATAAGTAATAATGTTACCCGGCTAAAACCGCGGCATCTTTGCGGCTGGTTTGCCACTCGGTCGAGGGCCGGACACCAGCCGTCCGTGGTGTGTCCGGCATTTATCCATCCTTGGATTGCACAAGCCTCGCCCCTACGAACATCGCCTGCGTTTTGCGCCGCGCAGGGCGGCAAACCGGCTTGCAAATCTTATCCGCGATTTTAGCCGGGCAACAGTATAAGGCCGGCCGGCGCGCCCGGACGCGCAGGGAAAGGAATGATTGAGCAGTGAGCGGCTGGGCGGAATTCATCAAGTTGCACTTTAATAATGACGTGCCTTTTATCAAGTTCATGGGGATAGAGGTGATAGATACCGCGCACGGACGTGCGCGGATTCAGATGCCGCTTCTGCCCGTCCATGCTAATTCCTACGGCATCGCACACGGCGGTATTTGCGCGGCGCTGGTGGATACGGTGATCGGCATCGCGCTGCGCACCTTGAAATATAAAATAGTAACGATTGAAACCAATACGGTGTATTACGCCCCAGCCCAAATCGGCGGCGTTTTGTACGCCGCCGCGCAAATGGAACAGGCGGGCAGAAAAATACTGCACGCCCGGGCCGAAGTGCGCACGGAGGATGAAAAGTTAGTAGCCGGAGGCAAGGCAATATATTTCATTCTGGGTGAAGACGACGGCATATACGGCGCAAGGCAAAAACAAGACGGAGGATAGGCGGCCAATAGATGCTACTTACTGCCTGCGGCAGGAGGCAAGGCCATCCGCCCAAGGCGCATCCCCGAAAGGGCGGCCGCCATCCCGTTGGGCGCAGCGAGATACATGGATGTCCGGATGCCTTGCGCGCCCATGCGCTTTTTTCTTGGGCGCGCTTGCCCATCTATCTTTTTGCTCCCCACGCCCTTCCCCGAAAAGGCAAGCTATGCTTGCCGGGAAGTGGCAACGCCTATACGCTTGCCACTCCCATACTTAGCCGGGGAGGATTGGTTCGGCGCTTAATTTTCCTGCGGCCTGTTGCAGGAATATTGCGATAATCGTCGAAGATACATAAAATAGTATCTATATGACGATGTTATATAAAGTTGTTGCGGGAGATGTCCCTTATTGATGAAAGCAGTGGTGGTGTTTTCCGGCGGGCAGGACAGTACCACCTGCCTGCTGCAGGCGGTAAGCTCGCGCGGCGCGGAAAATTTGGAGGCTTTGTCTTTTTCCTACGGGCAAAAGCACGAATTGGAGTTGGAGGCGGCGCAGTCAATTACGAGCGAGCTGGGGGTCAGGCATACGGTCATGGACGCCGGGCTTTTAGGTCAGATTGTGCAAAGCGCGCTTTTAAAGGGCGGCGGTGAAATAAAGCAGGGAGATAAATGTCCCAACACGGTGGTGGACGGACGCAACATGCTGTTTCTTTTTTTGGCGGCCGTTTACGCCAAAAGCCGGGATATCAAAGACATTATCGCCGGCGTCTGCCAGACGGATTTCAGCGGCTATCCAGACTGCCGCGACGTTTTTATCAAATCGCTCAATGTTACTTTAAATCTCGCCATGGATTATGAATTCAGGCTTATCACGCCGCTTATGTGGCTGACCAAGAAAGAAACCTGGGCGCTGGCCGACAGTTTGGGCCGTCTTGAATTCATAAGGACGCGGACGCACAGTTGTTACAACAATGTACGCGGCGGGTGCGGCAGTTGTCCTGCCTGCGTACTGCGTGAACGCGGCTACCGTGAGTACGCGGCGGAAAAAGCAGTGAAAGAGGCCGCGTCAGGGTAAACAGAGAGAGGATATGATATTTCCCTCGGGGCAGGTCGCGGCGCACGCGGGTGTTTGCGGGGCTGGGGCTGAGAAAGATGATATTTAAGGAGAGCGCATGGGATGAGTACGTTTTTAATAAATGAGATTTTTTATTCTTTACAGGGCGAAGGTTTCAATACGGGCCGGCCGGCCGTTTTTATCCGGCTGGCCGGCTGCAACCTCAACTGCGTTTGGTGCGATACCTATTCTCGTGTAGGCGATGAAATGGATCTTGATACCATTATTTCCATTGTGAAGGCTTTCGATGTTAAAAACGTCGTCATTACCGGCGGGGAACCGACCGAACACGAGAATATGCTTGATTTGGCGCGCCTCTTGAAAAACGACGGATATTGGCTGGCCCTGGAGACCAACGGCGTCAACGGGCTGCCGGAAGAAGCGGAACTGCTTTTTAATTATATCGCCGTTTCCCCCAAAGCCTTTTACGCTTCCTTGTATGAAAATGCTGCGGCGGTCAGTTTCGCCGACGAGGTGCGGGTGGTGGTGGACGGCAACGTGTATGATTTTTGCGTGTTCATCGAAGATCGTATTGTCGCACAGCACTATTATCTTTCGCCTTGCTGTTCCATGGACGAGAAGTTTAACGTCCTGCCGACCATCCAAACCCTGGGCAGACTCAATATGCGCAAAGGTTCCAAAAAATGGGGGTTGTCCTTTCAAACCCATAAAATGGCCGATATACAATAAGACGGGCGCATGGGCGCCCGCCGACGGAATACGGCCGCATGGGAGGGGTAAGTATTGTTCTGTTTTGCCGAAACAGTCCGTTTCGCCGACACCGATATGATGGGCGTGGCGCATCACGCCAATTATTTCCGCTGGTTTGAGTCGGCCAGGGTGGCTTTTTTGCAAGCCGCCGGAGTAGACCTTTGGGACTTGATGAAAGCCGGTTATTCTTTCCCGATCCGCGACGCGCGCTGCGCTTACAAAGTTTCCGCGCGTTACGGGGATTGTCTTGATATACAGGCAACAATGCTTGAATTGACACGGGCGAAGATGATTTTTTCCTATCAGGTCAGGCGGCGCGGCGATGCTAAGTTGCTGGCCGAGGGCTATACCTGCAATGTTTTTACCAATGCGGACGGCAAGGTCGCGCGGCTACGCGATGAATTTTATCAGCCGCTTCTGAGTTTTTGCGAAAAGGAAAAACCAGCCGCCGGGAGTGAGCCGTGACGGCCGTTTATTTGTTTTTGGCGGCCGTGTTTTTGTTGACGGCGGCTGTTTGTATTTATATAGCGGCGCAGGGCGACGAGGCGATCGTTATTTTGCCGGAGGAACGCGAAAAGCTGGTATGCGAGCTGACAGATGAACGGCGGGCGGTTTTTTCCCTCAAGGTGCCTTTCGCGAACGCCGGCCGGCAGGACGGAATTGTGCTGGACGCTTTCGCGCGCCCGCTCTTGCCCCAGGAACAATTTGATCTCGGGATTCTGAGTATCCGCTTGGAAAGAGAGGGTTTCCGGCGCAGCGACGGTTATTTGGAGGCTTTTATCGCGCGCGCCGGTATGCACGGCAATTTCATCCTGACAATGGAATTTACGCCCAAAAAGGGCGTTTCCATGCCCGAACTCTTTGCCGGCATGGTCGACATAACGATTGACATTTATTGCGCGCTGGCTGGCCGTACCGCGCCCAAAATAATAAAAACCGCTCTGCTCCTGCCGTTGGAGGAGATCAGAAGCGGCGCGGCAAAGGAGGCGGGAGCGTGAAAGTCGTACCTGTAAAGACCAGAATATTGACGGCGCGGGACGACATCGTCAAGGCTGTCGCCGAATATACGCGCGGCCAGGTTGGCGCCGGCGACGTCATCGCGGTGGCGGAAAGCGTCCTCGCGATAACGCAGGGGCGGGTAAAGCGCCCGGAAGATATGCGGCCGTGTTTCTTGGCTAAAATCCTCTGCCGCTTTTTCCCGCAAAAGGGCAGTATTTCCGCCTGGCACAGCATGCAGGCGCTCATGGAGGAAGAAGGGCGGTTGAGGGTGCTGTGCGCTTTTGTCGCCGGTTTTCTGGCTAAACTGGCGGGCAGGCCGGGGGTGTTTTATAAACTGGCCGGAGAGCAGGCCAGGCTTATTGACGACGTGACAGGAACCATGCCGCCTTTTGACAAGTACATAGTTTACGGGCCGAAAGATCCCGCCAAAACGGCGGAATCCATCCGTATCGCCACCGGCTGCCGCGGCGCGGCGATCGTTGATGTTAACGATCTGCAGCGGGCGGCGGTGCTGGGCGTTTCCGCCGGTCTTGACCCCAAAGGGCTGGAGGCAATTTTGCGGGACAATCCTTTCGGCAATGACAGCCAGAAAACGCCGATCGTGATTATTAAGGATTACGCGGCGTAAAGAGAGCGCACAACAGGAAAAACGCTGATTTTTAAATTTGGGAGGTGGCCGGGTTGCTGCTGGGAATAGACGTCGGCGGTACGTTTACCGACGCCGTGATCATCGAAAACGGGCGGGTGCTTTGTAAAGCCAAACGCCATACCACGCACGGCAACGTCACCGACGGTCTGCTGGCGGCGCTGGACGGCGTGCTGGAAAACTCCGGCGCGGCAGACAAGCTGAAACGGGCGGCGATTTCCACCACCTTGGTTACCAACGCCGTGGCGACAGGCCGGTTGCCGGAAGTTAAGATATTCGCCGTGCCGGGTCCGGGGTTTGACTGCCGGAAGGCTTTTCCGGCGCCGCCGGTCATTGTCGAAGGGTACACCGACCACCGCGGCCAGAACGTCCGCCATGCAAAGCTGCCGTCTGCGGCCGGCGATTTTCTTCCCGGCGTCCCGGCGGTAGTGTCGGCTAAGTTTTCCGTCCGCAATCCCGAAAGCGAACTGGCTCTGGAGAAAGAACTTAAGGCGCACGGCGCCGGGAAAGTCGTTACCGGCCACAGCATGTCCGGCCTCCTGGGGTTTATCCGGCGTACCAATTCCGCTTACTACACGGCGGCCACATTGGATTTGTGCGGCGGTTTTTTTGCGCTCGTCCGGGAAGGGCTTAAAAGGCGCGCGATAAACGCGCCTTTGTATGTACTTAAAGCCGACGGCGGCACCATGCCGGAAAATTTGGCCGCAAGGTACACGGCCGAAACATATTTTACCGGCCCGGCCGCCAGCGTGATGGGAATCAAGGCTCTTGTCAATCCCGGCCGGCGGGCTGTTTCACTTGATATAGGCGGCACGACTACCGATATAGCTTTCTGGGAAAACAGCCGGCCGCTTTTCGGCAAACGCGGGGCGAAAATAAACGGATACCCGACCGCGGTCAGGGCCTTGCACCTTTCTTCCGTGCCGGTCGGCGGCGACAGTTGCCTTACACGGACGGAGAGCGGGATCGCGATCGGCCCCAGAAGGATGGGGCCGGCGATGGCTTTAGGCGGGCCCGCGCCTACTCTGACGGATGCTTTTTTGCTTTTGCGGCTGGATGATTTTGGCGACGCGGAAAAAGCGCGGGCGGCGATGCACAGCCTGGCGCGGCCGGGCGAGACGCCGGAGGCGGTCGCGGACGAAGTGATGCGAACAGCCGCCGACAAGATCGTTGCGGTGATCATGGAAATGATTGAAGAATACGCGCTGGAGCCGGTATACCGGGTTGAGGACGTGGTGAAAGCCCGTAAATTTGCCCCGGAATTGGTAATCGGCGTCGGAGGGGCGGCCAAAGGGCTTGTGCCGGAAATAGCCGGACGGCTTGGTCTGCCGTTTGATATTCCGGCGGACGCTTTGGTGGCTAACGCCGTGGGCGCGGCGGCAGCGCGCCCGACTATTTTAGGCGTACTCCGGGTGGATACCGCATTGGGCAGCTGCATACTGCCGCAAGCGGCGCAGGGCATGAAAATTGACCGTAATTTTTCCGTCCGGGAGGGGGAGCGTCTGCTTACGGAGTGGCTGCGCAGAGAAGCGGAGCGCAGCGGCGTGGAGTTTCACGGCGCGGAAACGGTCTGGCGGGAGGAATTTCCCGTGATCCGGGACGGCTGGCGGAGCGGCAGCATAATCAACATAGCCATGCAGCTTACGCCAGGGGTATTTTTTACAGCGAAAGGAGTTGGCGGACAATGACCGCGCCTTTGGGGCTGGTATTTTTCCCGGCGGTGGACTGGATGATTTCCGAAACGCATCCGGAACGGCAGGAGAGGCTTATTTACACCTACGATCAGATCGTGGAGGAAGGGCTTCTCGACCTTGCCGAGATCAGGGAATACAAGCCGCGCGTGGCCGCGCGGCGCGACATAGAAAGGACGCACATCGTCGTTCCCGATCTTAAAGACATCGTAACCGACGCTCATTTAGTTTCGGCCGGCGGTACTTTGACGGCGGCCGACGCGGTTATGAAAAGGGAAGTAAAAAGGGCTTTCGCGCTGGTGCGCCCGCCGGGGCATCACGCCATGCGGGTGGCGCACGGCATAAGAGGCTTTTGCACGGTCAATATAGAGGCGATAATGATTGATTATCTGCGCAAGACTTACAACGCCGGCCGCATAGCGGTGGTAGACACGGACGTACATCACGGCGACGGGACGCAGGAAATATTTTATCACGACCCTGACACGCTTTTTATATCCTTTCATCAGGACGGGCATACGCTTTACCCTGGCAGCGGATTTATGGAGGAAGCGGGCAGTCCCTACGCTTTCGGCGCGAACATCAATCTGCCCCTTTTGCCGGAAACGGGCGATCGGGGCGTGCATCTTTTGTTTGACGAACTCATCCGGCCGATATTGGACGATTTTCAGCCGGACATCCTGATCAATTCCGCCGGCCAGGACAATCATTACACCGACATGCTGGCTTCCATGCAGGTTACGGCGCAAGGGTACGCCCGCCTGGCCGATAAGCTGAAAGCCGATATAGCGGTACTAGAAGGCGGCTATTCGATAGAGGCGGCCCTGCCTTATGTCAATACCGGCATAGTGCTGGCTATGGCCGGTCTGGATTATTCGCACGTGATAGAACCCGACCAGCGGGAATTGCGCGCGGAAGGCAATCACACAACGGCGCGCGTCGCTCAGCTCATCCGCGACGGCCGGGCGCTGTGGTCGGCGCGCGGCAAGCTGAAAGCCGAAAAAATAGCTAAGGCCGGTTCTTCCTGGACGAGAAAAAAACCGATCTACTACGATACGGACGGAATACGCGAGATGCAGACGGAGACTGCTTTCTATTGTCCTAAATGCCCAGGGTATCTTACTATCGACAGTTCGGCGTGGGGCAGCTATTTTGGCGAACAGTCGGCTTTTATCGCGGTCGTTTGGGCGGCAAGCTGCCCGGATTGCGGGAAAAAGGCCTATGATGCGGTGTTGCGGGCAAAAAAGCAAGGCGGCCATAATTACTTTTTTGTGCAGGACAAAACCAAAGACCTGCTGGAAAGGATATAAAATGCGGCCTGACTCAAAAGAGCGCGGCCGCCGGCGCGAAAAGGAAGCAGGGATGGGGCGCGCGGGACACATAAAAATCACCGCCCAAAAATTGCTGGCGGCGACCGGCAATGCCGGCAAGGCACGTGAGTTCGCGCGCATGCTGAAAAATCAGCCTTTTTCTTTGCTGACCCTTGCCGACCGGCCGGATATCGCCGCGCCGGCGGAAACCGGCCTGACTTTCCTCGACAACGCCAAAGCAAAGGCAAGTTATTACGCCCGCATGACCGGCGAATGTTGCGTGGCGGACGACTCCGGGCTGGAGGTTTATGCGCTCGGCGGCGCGCCGGGCGTCATGTCCGCCCGCTACGCCGGGGAAAAGGCGGATGACGCGGAAAACAACCGGCTTTTGTTGCAAAACATGGCGGACAGGGATGACCGCTCCTGCCGTTTCGTCTGCGCTCTAGCCCTGGCCGACGCGGCCGGCGCAATATTATTCAGCGCCGAAGGCGAGACCGGAGGGGTATTGCTGCGGGAAGAACGCGGCGCGGGCGGATTTGGCTATGACCCGCTTTTTTTCGTGCCGGCGCTGGGAAAAACCCTGGCCGAGGCAAGCCCGCAGGAAAAGGATGCGATCAGCCATCGCGGACGGGCGCTGGCCGCGCTGCTTACATTCCTGCAATCCTCCTGTTTTGAAAACGGCGAGGCTGCAAATTAGAGCGGGATGCTGAGCCTTCGGAGGGCTGCTCAATGCTTATCGGCGTAACCGGCGACACTCACGGCGATACGGCGGCGTTAAGGAGGCTGGCGGCGCGGGCGGATGTATCCGAGTGGCTGCATACCGGCGACTTTTACCGCGACGCCCTTTTTTTGCGGGAATTGTCAGGGCTGCCGGTGGAAGCGGTGGCGGGTAATAACGACTTTGCGCTTGATCATTTCGCCTACAACAAAATAATTTTGCGCGGCGGCAGTAAGATATGGCTGACACACGGGCATAAATACCGGGACCTTTTGGCGGAAAACCAGCGGATGAACGCCGATATAATCGTTTACGGGCATACGCACGTTCCGGACATCTTCCGGCGCGAAGGCGTACTGTTCATAAATCCCGGCAGTCCGGCTTTCCCCAGGCGCGGCAGCGCCAAAGGGTACGCCGTGCTGACGGCGGAAGAAGGCAGAGCGCCCGCCGCGCGTTTCGTCGCCTTGACCA
>JAISPA010000186.1 GCA_031275255.1 Acidaminococcales bacterium
AAATAGCGGCCAGCCTTGTTCCCGCGTAAAAAATCAAGGCCGAGGAGGTAATAAAATGGCGGACGAGACTGTTATAAATGCGGAAAGACTGCAAAAATTCAGTTTGAGAATATTACAAAAAGTGGGTCTGAGCGGCGCCGACGCCGCCACGCTTGCAGACTCTCTGCTCTGCGCGGAATTGCGGGGCGTAAGTTCACACGGCCTAACCAGGCTGGCAAGTTATATTGACCGCATCTGCGCCGGCGTTATGGCCGTCAACCCGGAAATGACGCTGGAAAAAGACCTGCCGGCATCAGCCATGCTCAACGCAAACAACGGTTTCGGCCAGATTGCCGGTGTTAAGGCAATGGATATAGCCGTCAGGAAAGCCAAAAATACCGGCGCGGCCGCCGTCGCAGTAAAGAATTCCAATCATTTCGGTATAGCCGCCTACTATGGTTTGCGCGCAATAAAAGAAAACATGATCAGTTTGGTTATCACAAATTCCTCCCCCCGCCATGACGCCGTACAACACAAAAATCCCGCTCATAGGCACAAACCCTCTCTCCATCGCCATTCCAGCCGGCAAAGAAAAACCCATCGTTTTGGATATGTCCACATCCCTGGTCGCAAGAGGCAAAATCCGCTACGCCGCCCTTGTCGGCCAGAAAATACCTATCGGCTGGGCCGTTGATGCGCACGGTATTCCCACCGAAGATGCCAAAGCCGCCCTGAAAGGCAGCCTGGAGCCTATAGGCGGGCCCAAAGGGGCCGGATTGTCTTTGTGCATTGACATCTTATGCGGCATATTAACAGGCACCGCCCTGACAGGGGAAGTGCTTAACATTACGGATATTTCCGGACCGTCCAGAACAGGGCATCTATTTATCGCTCTTAACATCGCCGCTTTCATAGATCCCCAAATTTTCGAAGACAATATGGATGCGGTTATCGCCAAAATCAAAGGCTTGCCGTCCGCCAACGGCGGACCTGTATACATGCCGGGTGAAATTGAGTTCAGCCTGCAAACCCAGCGGTTGCGGGAAGGTGTGCCTTTAGCGGGCGACGTGCTGCAAGAACTTGACCGTTTAGCGGAAAAGTACGGAGAAGCGAGATTATTGTAAAAAGGAGAAGCAGTTTTGCAAACAAAAATTGGTTTTATCGGTTTTGGCGAGGCAGCCTTTTATATTGCCAAAGGCTTGTCCGGTCAGGGAATGGCCGTCGGCGCCTACGACAGATACAGTATGGTAGCGCAGCAATCAGAACTCATTCAAAAAAGAGCGAGAGAAGCCAGGGTAAATATCTATCCCGGCATGAAAGAACTGATCGAGGCGTCTGATATTATCATTTCCGCGGTAAGCGCGAGCCTGGTCGTTTGCTTGGCGCAAGCCAGCGCTTCTTACCTCAAAGCGGGTCAGTTTTATGTGGATATAAACGCGGCCGGCACGGATACAAAAGTAATCGCGGACAAAATTATTTCACCGCACGCCCTGTTTGTTGACGCTGCCGTTATGGGGCCTGTGCCCACGAGCGGACACAAGGTGCCCATCCTGGTCTCCGGCGGCGGCGCCGCCGGCTTTATAGAAAAGATGCGGCCCTACGGCATGAATATTGCCATGCTGGACGGCCCGGCCGGTAAAGCCTCTGCTTCTAAAATGTTCCGCAGTATCTTCATGAAAGGGTTTGTAACCTTATTAATAGAAACCGTGGTGGCGGGACGCGCCTATAATATTGAAGACGATATCCTGGCTTCCATAAATACGACGCTGACGGAAAGCCCCTTGCCCAATGTTATCAACAGCCTGCTTGCACGCGGTGTTATCCATTCGGAACGCAGAGAACATGAAATGGACGAGGTAATAGCCGCTCTCAGGAATCTAAATCTGGACAGCACCATGTCGGAGGCGACAAAGACCAAGCTCAGATGGTGTACAAACCTTAGATTCAAAGAATATTTTCAGGGAGTACCGCCGAAAGATTTTCACGAAATTTTCAAGGTTACGGATAAGTTACTTAAATAATGTTGTTCCCCGGTTAAAACATGGATAAGATTTACAAGCTGCTTTGCCGCCCTACGAGGCGCAAGCCGCAGGCGTGCGCTCCGGCAGAATGCTTGCCTTCCTTGGCGCATTCGGCATTTGGCCGTCCATAGCCTTCAAAGGTTCGGCGAGGATTTCAAGCAAAGCAGTGTGGCAAATCAGCTGTAAAGACGCCGTGCTTTTAGCCGGAGAACAGTGTAAGCCTGCCGCTTGTGCTAAAACCATCTTCTGAAAGCGAAAGCTACCATGGCAAAGACAGTAAATCACATACCGGAAGATATACAGCCGAATTCGCAAAAAACTCCGCCGCGCGCGGCCGACTGTCATTTGCACATTGTTGACGGGCGGTTTCCGCTGGTTGCCAAAGCCGCCGCCCCGCCTGACGCAACTTTGGCAGACTATCGCTTGCTGCAAAAGCGGCTTGGCACGGAGAAAGCTGTAATAGTGCAAGCTAAATGTTTTGGCACAGACAACAGTTGCATCTTATCAGCAATAGAAGAATTGGGAAAAGAAAAAGCCAGAGGCGTCGCGGTCGTGCATCCGGATACTAGCAAGGCCGAGCTATGCGATTTGGATAAACGCGGCGTTACCGGCATACGTTTCAGCGTTTGGAATCACCACGACGCCGTAACAAGCATAGATATGATAGAGCCCTTAGCCAAACGGATCGCCGATTTTGGCTGGCATGTGCAGTTACTCATGCTTGGCGGACAAATAGCTGCAAACGCGCCTATGCTGGACAGGCTTCCCTGCCCCCTGGTTTTTGACCACATGTGCCGTCTGCCTTTGGAATCTGGCGTTAACCATCCATCTTTCAAAATCGTTTGCCATCTGCTGGAAAAAGGCAATACCTGGATCAAACTGTCGGCGGCCTACCAAAACAGACTGATAGGAGCACCCTCTTATGCGGATGCCGGTATAATCGCCAAGGCTTTTGCCGCAATCGCGCCGGAAAGAGTGGTATGGGGAAGCGATTGGCCGCATGTTACGGAAAAAATAAAACCTGACGGCGCATTTTTGCTCAAATTGCTGGAAGAATGGTTTAACGACGAAAATATGTTGAAAAAAATTTTAGCGGACAACCCGGCCGCTCTTTACAAATGGCCGGTCTGATTTTTTTCGCCGGAAACCCGTGTGAAAACAAAAGAGGTGAAAAATGAAAGTCCAGATAAAAATAACGGACGGCACCGTCATAGATCCGGAAAGGAATTTTTGCGGCCCGGCTGACGTCCTGCTGGACGGCTCAAAAGTGGCGGGCATGGAAGAAAATTCTTCCGCAGAAGCAGAAAAAATTATTAGCGCCGCCGGCTGCCTCGTCCTGCCCGGATTAATAGATTTTCACGCCCATTTGTACGATGGCGGTACCGAAAACGGCGTCTGCGCCGACCTTGCCTGTCTGCCCATGGGAGTTACCACGGCTGTTGACGCCGGCAGTTGCGGCGCAGACAACTTTGAGGGCTTTATGCGCGCCGTTGTGTCATCCAACCGCATGCGCATTTTCAGCCTGCTCAACATCTGCCCTGTAGGTCTCGCTACCACCCGCTTCCATGAAGAGTTGCGTCTGGAATATTACGACGAAAAAGCCATGGCGGAATTGTTCGGGCGCTATAAAAATCATCTGTTCGGCCTAAAGGTGAGGCAATCCAAAGATTTAGCCGGCAACTTGGGTCTCAGCCGCTTCAGTGCGCCATACAGATAGCGGAACATCTGCGCTGCCAAGTAAGCGTCCACATTACCAATCCTCCGGTCCCTCTGCCGGAACTGGCCGCAATGCTAAGGGCAGGGGATGTTTTCTGTCACGTCCATCAAGGCGCCGGTCATACAATCCTCGGAAACAACGGCAAAGTCCTTCCTGAAATTGCCGCCGCGCAAAAAAGGGGCGTCATTTTTGACGCCGCCAACGGACGCAATAATTTTTCTTTCACCGTCGCACAGCAGGCGATCCAGGAAGGGTTTTTGCCGGACGTCATCAGCAGCGACTTGACGGCCAAAACGCTTTACGGAGATTTTGTTTTCGGTTTACCGTACGTCATGATGAAATATTTGAATATGGGAATGCAGCTTCAGGACGTAATCGCTTCCTGCACCAGCAACCCAGCCCGGCAAATGGGCCTTAGCGGTAAAATAGGCACGCTTGCCCCGGGAGCTTTCGCGGACGTTGCGGTTTTCCGTCATATCAGGAAAAAATACGTTATGCATGACAACTCCGGGAAAAGCATAGAAGGGGAACATCTTTTGCTGCCGCAACTTACCGTTCTGAACGGCAAAGTAGTCTTCCGCAGCATAGAGTTTTGAATCTGCCGCCCGCAGCCAAAAACAAGCGTTTACAATTTAAAATTAGGAGGTAACATGATGAAAGCCAGACTTTGGAAAATAGGCGTCTGCATTTTGGTTCCAGTCATAATCTTATCTTTTCCCATTCCGGAAGGATTAAGCAAAAATGCCTGGCAGCTTTTGGCCGTATATCTGTCCGCCATTTGCGGCTTGATTTTCCGGCCTTTTGACGAACCGGCGGTATTGCTGGCGGTGATTGCCGCGGCCGGACTAACGCTTGGCGGCATGGGCGGACTGCTCTCAGGTTTCGGCAGCACAACGGCCTGGTTGGTATTCGCCGCTTTCATGATTGGCACGGCGTTCGTGACAACAGGTTTGGGCAAGCGCATCGCTTTTACCCTGATTGACAAATTCGGCCAAACTACCCTCCGTCTCGGCTACGTCGCCGCCGTGACGGATTTGATCATCAGTCCGGCTACACCGTCCAATACGGCCCGGACAGGAGGCATTGTATATCCGATTTTCCAGAACATTTCCGTCGCCCTTGATTCGCTTCCGGGCGCTACGGCGCGCCGTGTAGGCGCTTATTTGATCATGGTGCTTTACCATGTCAGTTTTACCACCGGTTACACTTTTCTCACCGCGATAGCCCCGAACGTGCTGATACTCTCATTTGCCCAAAGTGTCCTGGGTTTCAAGGCGGACTGGATAATGTGGGCTACCATTTCCACTCTGCCGGGGCTGGTTAACGTCTTTCTCATCCCATGGGTAATTTACAAAATTTATCCGCCGGATTTAAAGCATATTGACAACAAAGCCATTTCCAAAGAACATTTAGCAAAAATGGGTCCCATGACGTTACAAGAAAAATACTTATCCTGTTATTTATTTTGGCCATCCTCGGCTGGGCTTTGGGTTCTTATCTGAAACTGGACGCCACCGCTGTCGCTGTCGCTTTTGTGGCCGCCGCGCTGCTTACCGGCATCATTACCTGGGAAAATGTCCTATCCAATAAAGGCGCCTGGAGTACCTTCACATGGTACGCCGGTACCATAGGGCTGGCCGACGCCTTGACCAAAGCCAAGTTCTTTGAATGGTTCGCAAAAATGATTGGGGCGAATATCAATTTTTCCTCCATCCATGTATTTGTCCTCCTGGCCATTTTAGTGTTTTTCACAGTTGTTGTCAGATATGTCTTTTCTTCCATGGCCACTTTCGTAGCCACGATGATACCAGTACTCTTTACTATCGGCAAGGCGGCCGGCATCCCTACCGTACCGCTGGTTTTCCTTATAGCCTTTGCTTCTGCCTACGGCGGCATGATTACGCATTATAGCGGCCCTCTGGCGGCCATCTTGTTCGGCGCGGGCTATGTCAATCAATTAACCTGGTGGAAAATAGGCGCTTTTATGGCGTTTATGAGTTTTGTTACTACATTTGCCGTCAGCCTGCCTTACTGGAGTTTGCTTGGTTTATGGTAAAATTTTACGGAAAAAAGGATGGTGATAAGCACAAAAGCCTATTTTTTTAATATCCTGCCGAAAAATTAAAAGGAGGAATATCTTATGCCCAAGGCGATTATGTTTGTTGAGGCCGCGTTTCACGATGCGGAAGCGCTCTATCCGTACTACCGCATGCAGGAAGCCGGGTACAAGGTTGATATTGTAGCTCCGGTCAAAGGGGCCGTTTACACAGGTAAATTCGGCTATCCGCTTACGGCCGATCTTTCCCCTGAGGATGTGAAGCTTGACGAATACGACGTTATTATTATCCCGGGAGGACACGCGCCTGACCGTATGCGTCTAAGTACCGGGCTAGTGACGCTGGTCAAAGAAGCTCACGCCAAAGGCAAAGTAGTGGCCGGAGTATGTCACGGCCCCCAAATGCTGATTGAGGCCGATTTGCTGCGCGGCCGTAAAGTAACTTGCTGCAAGCAGCTTGTTACGGACGTACGTAATGCCGGAGCCGTCTTTGTTGATGCCCCAGCTGTTTCCGACGGCAAACTGGTTTCCTCCCGCACGCCGGCTGATTTACCTGATTTTTGCAAGGAAATTCTACGTATTTTGGAAAAAGCTTAAAGGTAAAACTTCATAGCTGAACACCCGGGAGAGCTTTTTGCTTTCTCAGGCGTTTAGCCCATGGCGCCCTCCAAAAAACTCCTTTTGACGACGAAATCTCTCATGTTTTAAAATTTGAACTTTTCAGGCCGCGCACCGCTTGCAATTTATAATTGACAAAGACAAGAAAAATACTTTATAATTAGAAACACTGAAAAAAGTATAACGATGTGGGGGTATAGCTCAGCTGGGAGAGCGCTTGAATGGCATTCAAGAGGTCAGCGGTTCGATCCCGCTTATCTCCACCAGACAAAAACGCGGCTTTTGGGGTTTCCCAAAGGCCGCTTCTTTTTAACCTTCTCGCTTCCGGCAGGAA
>JAISPA010000200.1 GCA_031275255.1 Acidaminococcales bacterium
AAAGGAAAAATCCTGTTTTGGTATATTTTCTACAGGTGCAATGTAAGAGATTTTATCAGGAGGATTAAATTTAAATTGAAGATGGCGGTAAATCCTTGACTGATAGTGAAGCAAGACGCTTAATGAAAAGAATTAATGGCGTTCTTCGGTTTCAATGCTAAACCGCAGCATGATAAAAAAGCTTATTCAGCTATGGGACAGGATGATTTAACATGGCAAGAGTTCCTGGTTCGTGCGGGGAGTTGGTGCAGGGCGTTATAGATGGCGGCGATCTTCTCATAACCTGTCCTATATCATGGTACAGCGAAGTCAGTATCAGCTTTGCCGGAAACGCTGCCGACGAGGCGGAAAACTGCAAATCTTATGCGGCCGTGCGCGCTTTTTTGCGCAACCATGGCTGTGAACGGCCGTTTTCCTTAACGATAGCTTCAAAATTGCCACGCGGCAAAGGCATGGCCTCCAGCAGCGCGGATATAGCGGCGGCCTGCGCGGCGGCGGCCTGCGCTTTGAATTTGCCGGCAGCGCCGGACGAGATCAAAGAAATCGCCTTGGCCATTGAGCCGACGGACGGGGTGTTTTTCCCGGGCATCGTCGCTTTTGACCATATCCGCGGCGAACGGTTGATAACCCTGGGCGTTCCGCCGGCGATAAAGCTGGCGATATTTGATTGCGGCGGGGAAATAGATACGATCGCTTTTAACAAAAGAACCGATCTTAAGGTGTTGCGCTTGGAAAAACAGGAAGAATTCGCGCAAGCCTACGCGCTTGTCCGGGAAGGAATCGCTGGCGGCAATCCGGTGCTTGTCGCTAAAGGCGCGACAATCAGCGCTTTGGCCAACCAAAAAATATTAAACAAACCGTATCTGGAGAAAATGATCATCATTGGCAACAATTGCGGCGCGCTTGGCGTAAACGCCGCGCATAGCGGCGTAGTGGCCGGCGTCTTATTCGACGGAGCCTGCGGCGGGGAATTTGAAAAATGCGTCCGGGACGTCCTTGCCGCCTGTCCGGGGCTGAACTATTTGGGGAGCGCCGGCCTGGTGGGCGGCGGAATCTTTTGATATGGGCGGCGGCAAGTTTGAACACGGCGGGAATGTTTACCAGGCGGCGCGGCTGACCGGCAAAACGCCGGAATTGGATTTCAGCGCCAATATCAACCCGCTGGGCTTGTCGGCTAAAGTTCGGCGGGCGATCGAGGATAATATCGCCAAAGTCGTTCATTACCCCGACCCGGCGGCTTTTGAGCTGCGGGAAGCGATCTCTTCGCATTACGGCGTATGGCCTGACACGCTGGTGCTGGGCAACGGGGCTGCCGAACTCATCTATCTTTTGTGCCATGTTTTGCGCCCGGCGAAAGTATTTCTGCCAGTGCCCTCTTTTGGCGAATATGAACGCGCAGCCTTGGCCGCGGGCGCCCACGTGGAATACTTTTATCTTGACGCCGGCGATTGCTTTAAAATCGACCTGAAAAAATTAGCTTGCGCCTTGCCGCTCGGCGCCCTGCTCTTTATGGGAAACCCGGACAATCCGGCCGGCAACCTCTTGCCGCAAAACGGTATGGGCGATTTTTTGGCGGCGGTGCGGGAAAAAGGCTGTTTCCTGGCGATTGACGAATCTTTCATTGATTTTTTGCCTAATCCCGAAGAATACACACTCCGGCGCTTTTGCGCGGAATACGATAATATGGCGGTCATCCACTCCATGACCAAATTTTTCGCCATACCAGGGCTGCGGCTGGGCTTTGGCGTGTTTCCTCCTATGCTGGCCTTGCGGCTTAAAGGCGCGGCCGATAGCTGGAACGTGAACAGCCTGGCGCAGGCGGCGGGTAAAGCCGCGTTGTCTGACAAAGCTTATATAACGGAAAGCCGGACGCTTGTTGCGCGGCTGCGGCGTGAGTTGGCGGCGGCGCTGTCCGCCTTCCCTGCGGTGAAGGTGTTTCTTTCGCCGGCAAATTTTTTGTTGCTTGATATAAGAAATACCGGCCTGACCGCAAAGCAATTATGTGAAAAATTAGCCGGGCGCGGCATCCTCATCAGGGACTGTGGCAATTATCCGGGGCTTGACGGCGGTTATGTCCGCGTCGCCGTGCGCGGGCAGGCGGAAAACGAAAAGCTCTTACAGACATTGCAAGAGTTTATCGGTTGTTAGGGCATGTCCACGCTATCGCTCGCCGTGCGTTTTATCCATGTTTTAACTAGGGAACAGTATTAACTTAAAGGAAGATTAAATTTATTGAGGTAATCCATACATGAGAAACATTTATCTGATCAGGCATGGGGAGACGACCTGGAACAGCACCAGCCGCCTTCAAGGCACTACCGATGTCGAGCTTTCCGAAAACGGCCTCCGGCAGGCGCAAAAACTGGCGGAACGGTTGGCCGGCAACAAATTCGCGGCGGTTTACGCCAGCGATCTTAAACGCGCGGCGGCAACCGCTGGCCTGATCGCGGAAAAACACGGCCTGACCATAATGCTGGAGCCGCTTTTCCGGGAAATGTCCTTTGGCGAATGGGAAGGGCTGGATGTTGATACTATCAACAAAAAATGGCCCGGGCAGCTTAGAAATTTATTTGAAAACGCCAATGGTTTCAAAATACCGGGCGGGGAAGGTTTTGACAATCTGCGGCGGCGCGTTTCCGGGGCATTTCAGGCGATGGTGGACCGGCACGGCGCGGGCGAAGACGTCGCAGTTGTGGCGCACGGCGGGACCATCCGGGCGATAATCGGCAATGTGCTTAACCTGCAGGCAGCTACCGTATGGAGATTCCGGCTGGACAACGCCGGGATCAGCATATTGTCGACCTTTGCCGACCGGTTTTCCATATCGCTGCTCAATGACACAAACCATCTGTCGGTTTGATTAATGCTATTTACCGGCTAAAACCCTATATAAGATTTACGAGATGATTTATTGCCCTGCGAGGCGCAAAACGCAGGTAGTATTCGTAGGGTGAGGCGTGCCTCGCCCGCATGGCAAATCAGCCGCAAAGATGCCACAATTTTAGCCGGGCAGCAGTATAAAATCCGCTGCCGATGCCGCCCCCGGCAGGGCAAACTTGGCCGCCGCAATTTTATGTAATCCCCATTCGACAGCTATGGCGCTGATTTATAGGGGTATTGCCGAGGGGATGCTGTTAAAGAAAAAAGTTTTCTTAAATTTTTCAAATTTTCTTGACTTTGCCGCTGATTGTAAATATAATTTAAGCATACCAATTATCCAATGGACCTACAGTCAGACTGAGACCTTCTCCCATCCAAACCAATGGCGGAGAGAAAGCTAAGGGGACTCTGTGGACGCCTAAATGGGTATGGAAGAGTAGAAGGAGTGTTAAAAAGTGAAAGAAGACAAGACATTAGTATGTCGCGATTGCGGCGCGGAATTTGTATTTTCCGCATCAGAACAGGAGTTTTACGAATCAAAAGGGTTTGCCAATGAGCCCGGGCGTTGTCCCACATGCCGTTCGGCGCGTAAACAGCGCAACGGCGGCGAACGTGCTCCCCGTCAGATGTACCCGGCGGTTTGCGCGGAGTGCGGAGTGGAAACGGAAGTACCGTTCCGCCCGTCCATGGAACGCCCGGTTTATTGCCGCGCGTGTTTCAGCGCCCGGAGCGGGAAGTAATTTTGTTGCTAAACCCAAACGCCCTAAGTCCGGCGTGTACCCGGCTGACAAGCAGCGAGAGTTGAGTCTTTGCTGAGTGCGGCCCCATGCAATTGAAATGATTATGTACTGGAATATCGTCTGTGTGCGCATGGACGATATTTTTATTGCCCGAAAGGTTAACCGAAAAAAATATATGGTTGACTAAAGGGACGCCATCATTTATACTTATAGCGTAATACCTTGTAACACCTAAAGGCTGTCAGCAAACGGCGAAGATTTTTTTGCCGGGCAAGGCGCAAAACATAGGCGAACCCGGGCAGAATGCCTGCCTTCCTTGGCGCATTCTGCATTTGGCCGACCTTGGCCTTCACAGGTTCGGCGAGGCTTTGCAACACTGCCCGGCGGGAAAAAGACCGGCGGTTGGTAAACTTTTAGGTGTTACGGGGTAGTAATACTATATCCCCGGCTAAAGCCATGGCATCCTTGCGGCAAAACAGCCCGCAAACCTTATCCGTGCTCTAACCGGGAACAGTATGGAACCGGGAAAACAGCGCGTACGTAACCGCCGCAGGCAGGTTGTGCGCCAAGGGGGCTTATCATGAATACTGCGGGCAAACTGAAAGATTTCATCTATGCGGCGCTCTTTGCCGCGCTGACCATCAGCCTGGGCTTTGTGTCCATTCCCGTGCCGTTCAGCCCGGTGCCTATCTCGGGCATAAGTTTGGGCATTATGTTGTCCGGCAGCATGTTGAGTGTGCGGCAGGCGGTAAATAGCGTCTTGGCGCTTATTCTCATGGGCGCGGTCGGGCTGCCGGTATTTTCCGGCTTTGCCGGGGGGCTGGGCGTACTTTTAGGGCCGCGCGGCGGATATTATCTGGGCTTTATGGCAGGGGCGGGAGTTATCGCTTTCCTGCGCGGCAGCAACGCCGGCCTGGCCAGATTTTTCCTTGTCAACACATTGGGCGGCATACTTATCGTTTACCTGTTTGCCGTTCCCTGGCTGGCCTTTGTTACCGGCATGGATTTTTGTCAGGCTCTGGCCGCCGGCGCCCTGCCTTTTATCATCGGCGATCTGCTAAAAGCGGCTGTTGCCAGTATGCTGGCGGTTGCCGTGCGTAAACATGCCGACAGGTTTCAGACGGCTAAATGAACGAAGTATATATTGCGGGCGGCGTCCGCACTCCGATCGGGAAAACCGGCGGTGCGCTGCGCCTTTTTTTGCCGGAAGAAATAGCTGCCTGTGTGCTTAACGAAATATTGTTGCGTTATAGTCTCGCGCCGGAAAACATTGATCATGTAATATTGGGAAACGCGGTGGGAACCGGCGGCAATCTGGCGCGGGTAGCGGTTTTGCAGGCAGGCTGGCCTTACGGAATTCCGGCAATGACGGTGGACGCGCAGTGCGCTTCCGGCCTTGTCGGAGTAAGCGTAGCTTGGTCTCTGATTGCTTCGGGCGCGGCCGATCTCGTGATCGCCGGCGGGATGGAATCCACCAGTATGGTGCCGGCACGCCGCTTTCATATGAATGACCCGCGGTTTACCGGGCCGGATGATTTTTATGAACAAGCGCCTTTTTCGCCTTTGGCGGTCGGCGACCCTGACACGGTGGCGGCGGCGGAAACACTTGCCGTTGAAATGGACATTTCCCGCCGCGACCTGGACGTACTGGCTTTGGAAAGCCATCGCAAGGCTTGCGCGGCCAGGCGCGGCGGTATTCTGGACGATATAATACTGCCGCTCAACCGCGGCGGCCTGATTAAAAATGACGAATGTCCGCGCGAGAACATGAATATGCGCCTTTTGTCCAGAATGAAAGGGATTGTTTCACGTGAAGGGCGCGTCACGGCCGGCAATACCTGTCTAAAGCACGACGGCGCGGCGGCTTTGCTCATGGCTTCGCCGGAAGCTTTGCGCAAATACGCGCTGAAGCCTGCAGCCGCGCTGCGGCGGGGAGTAAGCGCAGGCTGCGATCCAAACTATTTCCCCCTGGGGCCGGTTTACGCGATAGACGCCCTGTTGCGCGGACATTCGCTTAGCCTTGGGGAAATTGACGCAGTTGAAATCAACGAAGCCTTTGC
>JAISPA010000217.1 GCA_031275255.1 Acidaminococcales bacterium
CTTTATGGTCGTCGCTTCCCTGGTGTCGCCGATAAAGATGGTGACTTCGCTTCCGTAAAGGTCTTTTACCGCATCGACAAAAGAAGGGTTTAAAGCGTCCATGCCGCAAATGAGCATGCCGGCGACTTTATTGCCGCTGTATACAGGAACGGCGGCCCTGATGGAGAATTTAATCAATTCGGTTGATTCTATAAGCGTGCTTGCCTTCCCCGCCAAAGCGTCCCGCACTTCCTGCCGGCCGATAACGCTGTCGCCCGCTTTGGCGTCGTGCGTCCGGGTTACCACCACTCCCCCGTTGTTGACGGCGACTATCACGTCAACGTCGGTTTCCTTGGAAAAAGCGTTCAGAAGATCGCGCGCTTTGTTCCTGTCGCCAGCGGTTATGGCCTCCGGCAGGCCGCTTAGGGAAGCCAGCGCCTTGGCGGTGGACAATATGCCGTTCTGGTGGGAGACCAATACTTTTTCTATGCCGTTGCCGCTGAAGATGACATCTTCGACAATCTTCTGCCGTATGCTCCGGTTAAATTGCACGGTCGCAAAGGCCATGACCAGCGCGGCCGAAAGGACAAAAAGTGAAATAACCGCGCAGATTAGCTTACCCTTAATTGATTTCACCTAAATCACCCCGCTATGTAATTGATATTATGATGCAATATGAAAACTGTTGCTGAATTTTTGGGGAATGTTTCGGTGGTGGATGAAGTATCGTTCAAGCGCCTGTTTTGTATAATTATTAAATTAATGTGTCAAATATGACGTCAACAGCTTACCGCCGCGAAAGCCACTATCTTGTCGTCTTCCGCAAGGCGCATCAGGCGTACCCCCTGTGTGTTGCGATTGTACCGCGAAACGTCGTTTACCGCCAGGCGGATGATGATGCCCTGGGCGGTTATGAGCAGCAATTCCTGTTCCGGCTTTACCACCCGCGCGCCGACCACCGCTCCCGTCCGCGCTGTTACTTTAATATTGATGATGCCTTTGCCGCCGCGCCCTTGCGACCGGTATTCGCTGGCCATGGTACGTTTACCAAGCCCTTCCTCGGTTACGGTCAGAATGTCGCTGTCGGCGCTGGGGAGCGTCATAGCCACCACCATGTCCGCCTTGTTCAGCTTTATGCCGTTGACCCCATGCGCCGTGCGGCCCATCGACCGCACGTCCGTTTCCAGGAAATTGATTGACAGCCCGTCTTTGGTAACAAGCATGACGTTGGAGTTGCCGTCGGTCAGCTCGACGCCGATAAGATCTTCGCCTTCGTCGAGCGAAATGGCGATAAGGCCGATTTTCCTCGCCGTATCAAATTCCAAAAGCTCGGTTTTTTTGACCGTGCCGCGATTGGTCGCCATAAAAATATAACGATCTTTCTCAAATTCTTTCACCGCAATTATAGCGGTAATTTTTTCCCCCTCATCGAGCGCCACGACGTTGACGATCGCCGAGCCTTTGGCGGTGCGCCCGGCTTCCGGTATCTCATAGCCCTTGAGCCGGTAAACCCGGCCGCGGCTTGTGAAAAACAGCACATTGTGGTGTGTGGTGGTGATGGAAAGATGCTCGACGAAATCTTCTTCTTTTTTGTTTACGCCTTTTAAACCGTAGCCGCCCCGCCTCTGGCTGCGGTAAGTATCTACCGGCAGACGTTTGATATAGCCGTTATGGGTAAGGGTCATCACAATGTCTTCTTCGGCAATCAAATCCTCAATTGCCAAATCAGAAACGTCTGCGGATATTTGCGTCCGCCGCTTGTCGCCGTATTTTCGTTTTATTTCCAGAAATTCGTCCTTTATAATGGCCATCAGCTTGCTTTCCTCGGCCAATATGCTTTTGAGCCGCGCGATGGAGCCGATTATTTCCGCGTGTTCATCCTCGATTTTCTGCCGTTCCAGACCGGTCAGCCTCTGCAGCCGCATCTCAAGGATCGCCTGCGCCTGACGCCCGGAAAGGGAAAATTTCGCCGTTAAGGCCTCCCTTGCCGCTTCGGCGTTTTCAGAAGCGCGGATGGTTGAGATTACTTCATCCAGGTGGTCGAGGGCAATCTTCAGCCCGAGCAGGATATGCTCGCGTTCCGTGGCCTTTTTGAGTTCATAAGCCGTGCGCCTGGTAACGACGTCTTTCCGGTGTGAAAGGTAACAGCTAAGTATTTCGTGCAGATTGAGTACGCGCGGATGCCCGTCGACCAAAGCCAGCATGTTTATTCCGAAAGAATCCTGCATTTTGGTATGCTTGTAGAGCTGATTCAAAATTATTTCGGGATTGACGTCCCGCCTTAATTCTATGACTATGCGCATACCTTTGCGGTCGGTTTCGTCCCGCAGGTCGGTTATGCCGTCGATCGTCTTGTTTTGCGCCAGTTCGGCGATGGATTCGATCAGGCGGCTTTTATTTACCTGATAAGGAATTTGGCTGACAATAATCCTGGTCTTGCCGCCGCTCATGCTCTCCGTATGGGCGCAGGCCCGGATCTTTACCACGCCGCGCCCGGTCAGGTAGGCGCTTTTTATCCCCTGCTGCCCCATGATGACAGCGCCCGTCGGAAAATCCGGCCCGGCAACAACATTAAGCAAATCCTGCGGGCCGGCAGCCGGCTCGTCGATCATCAACACCAAGGCGTCGATGATTTCCGAAAGATTGTGCGGCGGGATGTTTGTGGCCATACCGACCGCGATGCCGGCCGAGCCGTTGACCAGAAGGGTTGGCACGCGCGAGGGCAGCACCACCGGCTCTTTCAGCGATTCGTCGTAGTTGGGCATGAAGTCGACCGTTTCTTTTTCTATATCGACTAAAATCTCTTCGGCCAGGCGGGACATTCTGACTTCGGTATAACGCATGGCGGCGGCGGAATCTCCGTCCACCGAGCCGAAATTGCCGTGCCCGTCCACCAGGAGATAGCGCGTTGAAAAATCCTGCGCCAGCCGCACGGTCGCATCGTACACCGAACTGTCACCGTGCGGATGATATTTACCCAAAACTTCGCCGACGATACGGGCGGACTTTTTGTATGGTTTGTTGGACGCCATGCCCGCCTCGTGCATGGAATATAAAATACGCCTGTGCACAGGCTTCAGCCCGTCGCGGACGTCCGGCAGCGCGCGCATGACGATAACGCTCATGGCATAGTCTATATAAGACTTTTTCATTTCGTCTTCAATACGCACAGGCAATATTTTTTGTGAATCCTGCTCCACGTTTACACCTCTGTAAAAATAATTATATTATATCATAAATAATTTACTATGTGATTATATCATAAATAATTCGCCGCAGGCTAAAAAACTTTATATTTACGGCAGGTCTGGACGGAATATGGCATAAGTGGTAGTATTCAATGTAGGCTGGCACTGTAATTTCGTTGTAGTTTTTGGTTGCGTCAAGGCTTGTTGCTCCGTTTTGCCTGCTTTCGGACAGGAGGGAAGATCGATGAACAAAGGCTCCGGCGGCCTGCGCCCGACCGCTATGGTTTCGCTGGTTACCGCCTTTTGTCTTTTGGGCGACTCCATGCTTTATATCGTCCTGCCGCTTTATTGGCGCGATTTCGGTTTGGAATCCGTCTGGCAGGCGGGCGCGCTCCTGGCGGTCAACAGGCTGGTCAGGCTGCCTTTCAATCCTCTGGCCGTGTGGCTTTACGCCAACATAGGGCAAAGAACCTGTATGGCGCTGGCGGTTGTAACATCCCTGCTGACTACCTCCGCTTATTCACTTGTTTCGGGATTTTGGCCGCTCCTGACCGCCCGTTGCTTCTGGGGCGCGGCTTGGAGCCT
The DNA here is from genome assembly GCA_031275255.1 of Acidaminococcales bacterium. Lineage (GTDB taxonomy): Bacteria > Bacillota > Negativicutes > Acidaminococcales > JAISLQ01 > JAISLQ01. Next base: position 3,753 of record JAISPA010000217.1, read on the forward strand.
TCTGCGGCTTGGCGCTTATTTTTCCGTTTTGCAGTTTTCCTCCGCGTCCGACCACGGACGGCACATGGGTACCTACAACGGCATTTTCCGCCTGGGCAGCCTGTTCGGTATGCTGGGCGGCGCTTTTATCGCGGAATTGTCCGCCCCGAACGCCGCCGGCTGTATTTTCGCCGGGTTCAGCCTGCTCGGGCTGCCGCTGGTATATAAGTACGTACCAGCCGGCGCTTTCAAAAGCGGCGGGCGAAAAATATTCGGAGCGCTGGGCGCGCTGTTTGACAGCAAATTGACAGCGGCGTTGATTGCGACCAGTTTTTTCACCGCGCTCGCTTATCAGGGAATATTCAATTCCATGTTGAGTTTTCTGACCGGGCGGCATGAGATTAAACCGGATCTGCTTGCAAGTTTCGGCCTGGGCGCGGCCAGTGTGGCCGGGTTTTTGCAGGCGCTGCGCTGGACGTGGGAACCATATCTGGCGCCCAAAATCGGCAGGATTTCCGATACAGGCGGAAAACGGCGTTCCCTGCTGCAAAAAAATTGTTTTTGGGCGGCGTTTTTATTTTTAGCCGTTTCTTATAAAATAGACTTATGGGCCTGGCTTTCACTGGTCATCCTTTTGCAGCTTACGGGTACGGGGATTACCACCCTGACGGACGCGCTCGCGGCCGACATCGCCGCGGACGGTAAAAACGCCCCGGCGGTTTTGAGCGCACATTCTTTGGCGATTGACTTCGGGTCTGCAGTCGGGCCGGTCGTCGGCTATTCTTTAAACAATTACGGCGGTATTCACGCGCCCTTTTTCATGGCGGGGACATGCCTGTTGCTGATTGCGCTCTTATGGCGCCGGCTTGCGTAACACATGCGGCCGGCGGGGAAGGCGCCGCGCTCTTTGAGACTTCATTCGTTAATTCCCGCCGCCGGGCGGGGCATCGGCAGGGGGCAAGTTAGCCCGGCGCGAAATACGTGATTTTTTGTCTTTTTAAAAACAGGGGGGAGATTTTAAAATGGATAAAGCGGTTTTACGGGAGTTGGGCAGGAAAAAATTCGGTAAATTCTGCCGGGTGTGCAACACTTGCGACGGCGTCGCCTGTGCGGGCGAAATACCTGGTATCGGAGGCGTCCTGACCGGGCGGAGCTTTCAGAACAACATTCTGGCCTTGCGGGCAGTGCTTTTGCACCAGCGAATAGTTCACGGCGCCGGCAGCCCGGATACAAGCTGCGAGATTTTCGGTTTTAAAATGGCCGCGCCGCTTATCGCCGCGCCCATTGGCGGCATATCGTATAATCTGAACGATTTCACACCCGAGGGAGACTACGCCCGAAGCATTGTCGCCGGCAGCGTTCAAAGCGGCTGCCTGGGCATGACCGGCGACGGCGGGCCGGAAATAATCTACAGAAGCGGCATTGAAGCGATAACTGAGGCCGGCGGGCGGGGCATACCCACGATCAAACCGCGCCCCAACCGCGATATAATCCGGCAGGCGGAAACAGCCGCGCGCTCGGGCGCCCCGGCGGTAGCCGTGGACGTCGATTCGGCGGCGCTGGTAAACATGACCAGGATCAACCAGCCGGTCGGGCCGAAGACCGAACGAGAAATCGCGGAATTGGCCAGGGAAATACAACTCCCGCTCATCATAAAAGGCGTCATGACGGTAGAGGATGCCGAGGCTTCGCTTGCCGCAGGGGCGGCCGGCATAGTCGTTTCCAATCACGGGGGAAGGGTGCTTGACCATACGCCGGGTACAGCCGCGGTGCTGCCGGGGATCGCGCGGGCGGTCAAAGGAAAGATGGCTGTCTGGGTGGACGGCGGGGTGCGTACGGGCGTCGACATATTGAAAATGCTCGCCCTGGGCGCGGAAGCAATACTGGTGGGGCGGCCTTTCATGCAGGCGGCGGCCGGCGGCGCCGAAGGCGTGGCTTTTGCCTTTGCCGCGATGATCGAGCAGCTGAAACTGGCCATGATCATGACCGGCGCTTCCAAACTGGCGGATATTGACGATTCTTTTATCTTTAGGGAAAAATAGCGGCAAGGCAAGGCTAACAAAGGGGGGGGACGCCTTATGTCTTTCGGTAAAATATTGCGAATATTGGCCCTGGGAATCTTCCTGTTGGGCAGAGCGGAGGCCGGCGCGGCCGCGCCGGCCTCCGCTCTGCCCAAC
>JAISPA010000293.1 GCA_031275255.1 Acidaminococcales bacterium
ATTTTTATGCCGACGTCCGCCGCCTTTTTAATGCACTTTTCCGCTTCCCGCCAATATTCCGACAAAGTAGTGCCGGAGTTGGCGTAATGATGTTCTTCATCGGTAGATACCATCATCAATATGCGATCAGGCCCGATGCCTTGCTTTTTCAGCTCAATCGCCTTGTCAACCGCGCCTTCCCGTATAGTTACGGCGGTTACCTCGATATCCTCCTGCTTTATTCCGGCTTTTGTCAGCACCCGGCTTTGCCGGACGCGCGAAAGCAATTCCACCGCGTCCTTAAACTGCGGCAAGTTCCGGGAACTGCCCAGGTTAGTCAGTTCCACCCGCTTGAACCCCGCCAGAACAAGCTGTTCGGCATAGTAAACCTTCGCGTCGGTGGAAATAAACTTTTCTTCATGCTGCAGGCCGTCACGCACGGTGATGTCGCCCAGAATGACTTTTTTCGGATATTCCATAGTGAATTTCATTTCCCAATTACTCCCCTCATTATCATCGGTAAAACTCAACCCAGCGCGCCTTTTTCCCTTAAAACGGCGATGTCGGCGATGTCCAAACCCAAAACTTCAGACAAAACCAAATCCGAATGTTCCCCCAGCTTAGGCGGGGCGGTCAACACCCGCGTCTTGGTTTCGGAAAACTTTATCGGGCAGGCCACCGCTTTCATCTTGCCGCCGTCCGGGGTATTTATATCTACAAACATTTCCCGCGCCCCGGCGATGTGCGGGTCGCTGACAATGCGCGGCACGTCGTTGATCGGCGCGGCCGGTATGCTGTTTTTCAGCAATACATCGACAATGTCGTCAACATTTCTCTCTTTTGTCCAAAGAGTTACCACTTGCGCCAGCTTTTCGTGGTTTTGCACGCGGACGGGATTGCTGGCGAAATCCGGATGCGCTGCTAAATCTTCCCGGCCGATGACCCGGCAAAATCTTTCCCAGACCGCATTGTTGCCTACCGCTATGACCACCCAGCCGTCTTGGGCGGAAAAAGTGTCATAAGGCGCGATAAACTCGTACCGGTTGCCGATTCGCCCGGGAACGCGCCCTTCCACCAGGTATATCTGAATAATCGTTTCCATCGCGCTGACCACCGAATCGACCAGCGCCACATCGACGCTCTGTCCGCGCCCGGTAACTTCCCGGTTTCGCAGCGCGGCCAGTATGCCGATGCAGCAATTAAGCCCTCCCAGAATATCGCCCATAGCCGTGCCGGTGCGGGTAGGCGGCGAGTCCGGCCAGCCGGAAACGCTCATCAAGCCGCCCATCGCCTGGCCGATTATGTCATAGCCCGGCCGAGTGGTGTACGGCCCGTATTGCCCGAACCCGGATATGGACGCGAAGATTATCCCCGGATTGATTTCCTTTAACTCCTCATAACCGATTCCCAACTTCTTCATGGTGCCCGGTTTGTAATTTTCCACTACAACATCCGACTTTTTCGTCATTTCTTTAAATAGCGCTATCGCTTCCGGCTTTTTCAAATTGAGAGTTATACTCTTTTTGTTTCTGTTCATATTGCCGAAATAGGCGCTGAAATTATTGATAAACGGCGGATAGGCGCGCGTATCATCGCCCTTGCCCGGTTCTTCTATCTTTATAACCTCGGCGCCCATATCGGCGAGCATCATTGTGCAAAACGGACCCGCCAGCACCCTGGTCAGATCGAGTATCCTGACTCCCGCTAAAGCCCCTTTTTCCACATTGTTCTGAACCATTGCGTCCTCCCTGCCAAACATGCCGCAAACTGGTTGCGGCTTTCACTTCTTTGTTATTTCGACAATCCCGGCGTCGCCGTCCACCCGTACCATATCGCCGCTGGTTATCACGTCCAAAGGGTTTTGTTCCAGCCGGTCGACAATCGGGCATTTTATGCCGTACAGAGTATCGGCCAAAATAGAACCAATGGCTATCAGCCCCTCGGTTTCCACATTCAGGATAGCTTTCGGCCCGTTGCCGCAGCGGAAAGTCTCCAGCATCCAGGTAGACGTACTGGTGGAACCTTTGCCGTAAGGATAAACCAATATGGCGTCCTTGACGCAAGCGCCGTTCAGCTTTACCCGCACGTCGTTTATCCTGCCGGTCGGCGGATACACTCCGTGCGACCATACCAACGCATCCTGGCTGACCAGGGCTTCGCCCTCGGTCACGCCGCCGACCACCGGCCGCCCCTTCAAGATGATTTTTTCCATTTTTACGCCTCCTTCAGTTCATAACCGTGTTTACGCAATCAGCCATTGAGCCGTATACCAGTTCAACATGGTGTTCAGACGGCAAATAACTGGCAAATTTGGCCGAATCGGTCATCAGCGTCTTGTATTTGCGCGGGAAGGGGCTGATGACCAAACAATTTGAAGCCAATATCCTGACGCCGGATTCCCGAAAAACATCTGCAAGCCCCATCCGCTCGGCCAGGTTTCTGGTTTCAAAGGGAGTATAGACCCAAAACTCTTTCCCTTTTTTGATTTTCCGGCCCCTTGCCAGGTCAGCCAGCTTAATCAATTCGCCTATGCTGTAATGCGGGCACCCCACCACCGCCAGTTCCACCTCGCCGGGATTTTGGGTTGTCAGGGCATCTTGCGCGGTTTGAATGTCCCGGCGCGTCCAGGTAACTTCTTCGGCCGGCTTTTGGCCTCGAAACGGATCTTCCCGAAAAGCTTCCGGCGTCACGCCGAGTACATGGTAAAGGGCCACCCCGCCGCTGCTGGCGGCGGCGGCGCCAAGATACTTGAGTCCCTCGTTGCTCACGCTTTCCGGTATGCCGTCAAAAGCGACTATTCTCGTGCCGGCAAATTTACCCAGCATAATGCCGATAGTATTGTAATCAAGTTCGGTCAGTTCGCCCGCATCCCGGATATTGACCTTGACGGCGGCCGCCCGGTTCTCGTCAAGATACATGCGCTCTTTAGGCACACGGCCGGTCAGGGCGACGCAGACAGCCATCCCGGCCGGCGTCCTGTTGGTGCGCGCGCCAATCACCGAATTGGCGTAAGATACTGCCGAAGACTCCGCCCAGGCAATATTCTGGCCAAAACGGGGAACCTGTCCTACCGCATAAGGTGTGCAGCTCCAGGTAAGAACCTCGCCCAGCTTTTTTGCCGCCGCCGCCAATCGCTGCTGTTTGTCGGCGTAAACCTTGTCAAAACCCATCTCCTCCCAATCCTCAAAAGGAATGGACGCCGGATCCTGCGTCGCCGGCACACAACACCTCCCCCCCATGTCGCCCAGTTTCTCCAGCCATTCCAGGCCGGCGTCGTGCAAAGAACCGTAATGCGCCATGCACTGCACCGAAGAAACCCGGACAAATTCCTGCGCCCCCAGCGCATTGCCCAATCGGAGCAAGACGCCCATAGCCACTTTACACGCTTCGCCGTTCTTGCCGCGCAACATATCCTCTTCCGCCTGCGTTAATTTAATCCCCATTTTTCCACTCCTTAACATACTTGCTTACCTGCCGCCAAGCAAGGATAGCCCATCTTTTCGCCTATACTTTTTCTGCCGGGCTTCCCGCGCCGCGGCCGGTTTGCAGCAAATTTTAAACCGCAAAATCAAATGCCTGTTCATTATACATGCAATCTTCGTGCCAATTGCAAAAATTTTGGGACAAAAAAAGAGAGTTCGCAAACTCTCGTTGTTTTTGAATATTCAGAAGTACTTATATGCTTGCTGCTTCTAAAATATTATAATATATGCTACTATTTTCTGGAATATTAGAAATAGAGAGCATTAAAAACAGGTTAATTTTTATTGCCCGGAAAAACTTCTATTGGTGATCTTCAAAGTCGATTTGCTTGAGTTTGTTATAAAAAGTCGCCAGCGATATTTGCAGCTTGGCCGCGATCGTTTTTTTGGCCGCCAGCGTTGTGCCGTAACGCAAAAGCATTGCTCTGATCAATCTTTTTTCCGCTTCTCCCAAAAACATTTTCAAATTCTTGGCATTGTTGGTCATAGCGATAATATCTTTTTCCATGTTCCGGGACAATTTGTCCTCAGTCAGCAATTTAGGCAAATGCAATTCGGAAATCATATCGCCGTTGCAGGCGTAAGCCGAAAACCACAAAACATTTTTCAGCTCCCGCACATTTCCCGGCCAGTTGTAACTTTCCATCATTTCATAGGCGTAAGGTTGGATGCCCATGTGGCGCCCGTGTTTTTTGCACCAGACCGCCAAAAAATATTCTGCGAGCGGCGCCAGGTCCTCCCGGCGATCGCGCAGATTGGGTATTTCCAGCGTCATGGCCGA
>JAISPA010000294.1 GCA_031275255.1 Acidaminococcales bacterium
GCCAGTGCTGTACTGTTTCCCGCCGCGCCGCCGGAAACGCGCCGGCTGAGGGAATTGAGCGAGAGGTTCTCAAAGGTAAAACTATTTAACGCGTTACTTGGCTTTCCCCCGCCTGCAGCTGAACTTGCGCCGCGTTTTTCCGGATGCTCCCCAAATTCCGGGAATACAATGCTTTTTACTTAGGCCATATCGAAAAAACGCCGTATTTACCGCACTTTAAAGACTTGCGGCGCAAGTTCGGCAGTTAACGCTGAACTAAACAGCCCCAAGCGCAACACAGGGCAAGCCTTTTTCCGGTCGCCGGCGCGGAGTACGGCGCATAGGACTTCTGTCTTATTTTTACAAAAAAGGCATATTTTTCGCGTTTTTTTTGCGCCGGAGGCAGGAAAATCGGAAAACAGCGTGAATTATAAGGCAGTAAGTGCGTTTAGAGAGGCGCACAGCAAAATTTTAGGAGGTTTTATTAATGAACAAATCAGATCTGGTCAATGTTGTCGCCGCCAAAGCGGAAATCACCAAAAAAAGCGCCGACAAAGCTGTAAACGCCCTTTTTGAAGCGATCAAAGACGATGTTGCCGCCAAAAACAGGGTGCAGATCGCTGGGTTTGGTTCTTTTGAGGCGCGCGGCCGCGCCGCCCGCAAAGGCAAAAATCCCCAGACCGGCGCCGAAATCAGCATCCCTGCCGCTACTGTTCCCGCTTTCCGGGCAGGCAAAGCGTTTAAAGAAGCTACCAACGGCAAGAAAAAACCGGCGGCCAAAAAACCGGCGGCCAAAAAACCCGCTCCTAAAGCTAAGAAAAAATAGGCTTTTTTATAAAATCAGGCTTTTTCCGGAACAAGACTTGATTCGGCGGGAAATCAGTTTCCGCTGAATGTTCGGACCAGTAAAACCACCGATTGCCGCCGGCGGCGGCAATCGGTGGTTTTATGTTTGCCCGAAACGGCGCGCGCCCGCCCGATACTGCCCCCGGCCAAAACCGTGCCGCCTTTGCGGCCGCTTTGAAAGGGAAACATCCGTTCCCCGTTCCCCCCTGCCTCTTTGGGAAAACGGGAGCGAATTGACCGAGGCCGTTGCCGTTTCTTAGCGAAGCCGGGAAAAGGGATTTTACTGTTTGAACGCAGCGAGTTTAAAATCCCCCCCCCGGCGAGCTTGAAACGAGCCGGCTTAGGGAATTGAGCGACAGTTTCCCAAAGGGACAAAACTACTTGGCGCACTTTTGATTTTCGCCCCCGCCTGCGGGAATAGTACCGCCCACGGCCAAAGCCATGGCAGCTTTGCCTGGCGCCGCCCCCTGCTCTTGACACGGCCGGGAAATAAAGCTATGATTGTAGCAACAGATAATGACTATTAATTAGTTGGTTTCGGAAATTTTTCCCGATGGGCAGGTAACGCTGTTATGTTTGAAGATATAACCGTTTTCTTGAGAAACAACGGCTTTAAGGCTACGCCGCAAAGATTGGCCGTATATAACGCCTTGGCGTCCACCAACGGGCATCCTACCGCCGACGCGCTTTTTTCGGCTTTGCGGCCGCGCTTTCCCACCATGAGCCTGGCCACCGTCTATAAGGCCCTTGACGTACTCGCGGAGCTGAAGTTGATTAAAGTGCTGAACACCGGCGAGTTCTCTTTTCGCTATGACGCCGACACGAGCGACCACGCGCATGTGCGCTGCGAAAAATGCGGCAGGGTGTCCGACGTCTTTTCCGTGGCTGCCGGCAATATTGCAGACATTGTAAAGGAAGCGGAAACGGAAACCGGCTGCGAAATATCCGGCCGGCAGATATATTTTTTCGGTTTGTGCCCGGAGTGTGCGCGCGCGGCGCGCGCCGGCCAAGGGAATTGAGCGAGAGGGTCTCAAAGGGAAAAAACACTTGACGCGTTACCCATGCTGTCACCCGGTTAGAACCACTACACTTCTACCCCTCTGCGGATAGGTTGCCACGCGGGCGAGGCATGACTCGCCCCTACGACGGACATTGCCTGCGTTTTGCGCCGCGCCGGGCGGCCGCATTCAGAAAGCCGTTTCCGCGGCCGCGAAATCCAAAAACGACTGGGCGACCGCGGACAAGTTATGTTCTTTCAGTATGGCGAAGGAGCGTTTGGTTGACATGTCGCCGCCGGTAAGCGGGCGGCAGCAGAGGCCGTCCGTTTCGAGTTCCTGCGCGCAGCCGGCCGTAACCAGCCCCACCGCTTTCGCGTTGCGCACCCACATCAGGGTAGTGGGACGGGAGGAAGACACACTGAGCAGGACGGGGGCGAACCCAACGTCGCCGCATATTTCCATGACTTTTGCTTTAAATCCCCGGGAAACGCTTAAGGGAACGCCTTGCAGCAGTTTAACCGGCACGGTTTTGATTTTCGGCGAAAGCCACGGGCTTTTTTTGTGAAAAACGGCCACCAGCCGTTCGCCGACCGCGCCGTAGGATTTGAACATGGGGTTGATATAAGCGGGCGTTCTTATGATGCCGATTTCTATTATACTGCTTACAAGCAAATCCATGATCTGGTCGGAGCTCGCTTCGTGGATTTCGTATACGACGTGGGGGTGGAGGGAATAAAAGCCTGTCAGGAGTCCTTCCATGAACGAATCGGGGTAAGAAGGCGTAAAGCCCAGCCGCAGCGTTCCCCGGTTGCCCGACAGGCAGGCGTTTATTTCGTCCCTGGCCATTTCTTCCAGCGAGCAGATAAGCCTGGTTTTTTCGTAGAGTATCTGCCCCGCGTCCGTCAGTTCAATACGCCGCGCGCCTCTTTTTAAAATCTGCGCGCCGTATTCTTTTTCCATGGCTTTGATCTGGTTGCTCAAAGCCGGCTGGGCGATGAGCAGTTCCCGCGCGGCAGCCGAAATGCCGCCTGTTTTCACTATTTTCATAAAATTGCGATAATGCCCGAAGTCCATCCGGTTCACCCCATAGCGAAAAGTTATGGCAGATATACAAAATTGATATTTTTATTATAGCTGAAAGGCTGTTATACTGCAAGTAAGATCAAGTTGCTACAGGAGTGATAAGCGATGCTTGACAAAACCCGGCTTAGAAACCCCCGGCTGTTTGAAAAAATCGTTACCCCCGATCAGGCGGCCGACCTGATTCTTGACGGAATGAACGTTGCCACCAGCGGTTTTACGCCGTCAGGCTATCCGAAAATGACGACCGTCGCCCTTGCCCGGCAGATCAAAGAGGGTAAAAAGTGCCGGATCAATTTGTGGACAGGCGCGTCGGTCGGCAAGGAGATCGAGGAGGAGCTGGCGGCGGTGGACGGCATAGCCGGGCGCGCCCCGTACTACGCTTTTTCCAACCGTTCCATGCAAAAAGGCATCAACGAGCGCCGAATCAATTATACGGATCTGCATCTCAGCCATTTCGGGCAGCAAGTACATTACGGCTTTTTCGGCAAGGTGGACGCGGCGGTGATTGAAGCCGTCGCCATAACCGAAGAAGGCAATATTATTCTGGGGCCGGGCGTAGGCAACGCGCCGATTTTCGTCAAAGACGCCGAAAAGATCATCGTCGAGGTAAACACGGCGCAGCCGCTGGAACTGGAAGGGATGCACGACATATACATCCAGGAAAAGCCGCCGCGCCGGCGGGAGATACCTATTTACAGCGTCGGCGGCCGGGTGGGCGTCCCTTACGTCGAATGCGGCCTTGACCGGATAGACGCCGTCGTCGAGTCCGCCGTGCCGGATCAGGTGCGCGACCTGGCCCCGCCGGACGACAAAAGCAAACAAATCGCCGGCCTTTTGATCGAGTTTTTAAAAAGCGAGCAAAAAAGCGGCCTTCTGCCGCCGGAGATGCTTCCCCTTCAATCAGGGGTCGGCAGTATCGCCAACGCCGTTTTGTCGGGTTTTAAGGATTCCGCCTACACCGGTCTGGAGATGTATTCGGAAATACTTCAGGACGCGGTGTTTGAGCTTATTTTGCTGGGAAAGGTGAAATTCGCCTCTGGCTGCGCGTTCACCCCGTCGCCCAAGGTGCTGAAACTTTTCCGCGAGAACGCCGCGCTCTTTAAAAAATCAATCGTCCTGCGCCCGCTGGACATCAGCAACCACCCGGAGATAATCAGGCGGCTGGGGGTCATAGCGCTCAATACCCCGCTGGAATTTGACATTTACGGGCACGCCAATTCCACCCACTCCATGGGTTCGTCCATCCTCAACGGCATCGGCGGCTCGGGCGATTATATGCGCAACGGTTACCTTTCCGTTTTCGCCACCGAGTCCACCGCCAAAGGCGGGGACGTGTCCCGCGTCGTGCCTTTCGCCGCGCATACAGACCACTCGGAACACGACGTTATGGTTTACATCACCGAAAGAGGCGTCGCCGACATCCGGGGCCTGGCGCCGCACGAGCGGGCGCGCCGTATCATCAAAAACTGCGCCCATCCCGATTTTCAGCCCGCGCTTTACGAATATCTCGAACGGGCGGAAAAGGAGCCCGGGCACATACCGCACGACCTTAAAAACGCCTTTAAAATGCATTGCGCCTTTCAGGAAACGGGCACGATGAAAAATATTCGTTTCTAAATACTGTTCCCCGGTTAAAACACGGATAAGATTTGCGCGCCTGTTTGCCGCCCCGCGCAGCGCAAAACGCAGGCGATGTCCGTCGCAGGGGCGAGGCTTGTGCAATCCAAGGATGGATAATGCCGGACACGCCACGGACGGCTGGTGTCCGGCCCTCGCCCGCGTGGCAAAACAGCCGCAAAGATGCCGCGATTTCAGCCGGGGAGCAGTATAAATAAGGGAAGAGGGAGAGAGCGAAATGTTTGACAAAAAAGAGTTGGGGAAGATTGCCGCCGGCCAAAAAGAGTACGGCGGCAAGCTGGAAAAATTCCTCCAAAAGTCGCCGGAGACCAGAAAAATAGAGGCGAACAGGCTTTATACGCCGCTTGACGTCGCCGATTTTGATTACACGGAAAAAACCGGTTTCCCGGGCGAATATCCTTTCACCCGAGGAATTCAGCCTACCATGTACCGGGGCCGGTTCTGGACCATGCGGCAGTATTCGGGTTTCGCGACGGCGGAGGAGACTAACGCCAGATACAAGTATCTTTTGAAAAACGGCGTCATGGGCCTGTCGGTCGCCATGGATCTGCCGACGCAGATCGGTTATGATTCCGACCATCCTTTCGCCGCGGGCGAAGTCGGCAAGGTGGGAGTGGCTATCGACTCGCTGGCGGATATGGAGGAACTTTTCCAGGACATACCGCTCGACAAGGTAAGCACTTCCATGACCATCAACGGCCCGGCGGCCGTCCTGCTGGCCATGTACGCGGCGGTGGCGGAAAAAAACGGCCTGCCGCAGGACCAGCTCAGCGGCACCATTCAAAACGACGTTTTGAAAGAATACATTGCGCGCGGCACCTACATTTTCCCGCCGCGCCCGTCCATGCGCCTTATCACCAATACTTTTGAATATTGTTCCAAATATATTCCCAAATGGAATACCATCAGCGTCGGCGCTTATCACATCAGGGAGGCGGGTTCGGACGCCGTGCAGGAGGTGGCTTTCGCTTTTTCCAACGCGATCGCCTACATCGAGGCGGCCGTCAAGGCCGGGCAAAAGGTGGACGATTTCGCGCCGGGCATATCCTGGATATTTACCGCCGATCTTGATCTTTGCAAAGAGGTGGCGAAGTTCCGGGCGGCCAGGAGGCTGTGGGCGAAAATCATGAAAGAAAGGTTCGGAGCCAAAGCCGCCAAGGCGCAAATGCTGCGCTTTCACGTTCACACCTCCGGCAGTGTCCTGACCGCGCAGCAGGTTGACAACAACGTCGTCCGCATCGCCTGGCAGGCGATCGCGGCGGTGCTCGGCGGCTGCCAGTCGCTGGCGACCTGCGCCAAAGACGAGGCGGTGGCCCTGCCCACGGAAGCGTCCGCGACGCTGGCTTTGCGCACTCAGCAGATGATCGCTTATGAGAGCGGCATTACGGACACGGTCGATCCGCTCGGCGGTTCTTATTACATAGAGGCTTTGACCGACAAAATAGAAAAGGAAGCCTATGAGTACATCAAAAAAATAGACGAAATGGGCGGCGCGGTGGAAGCGATCGAGAAAGGCTACATGCAGGCGGAGATCGCCAATTCCGGCTACAGCCGCCAGTTGCGGGTGGAAACGGGCGAGCAGGTGGTGGTGGGGGTAAACAAGTTTGCCGCCGCCGGGGAAGACAAAGGAGAATATTTGACCGTCGATCCTCTGGTCGGGGAAAGGCAGAAAGCCAAACTCGACAAGATGAAAGCCGCCCGCGACGGCGCCGCAGTCGAAAACAGCCTGGCGCGCCTTAGAAAAGCGGCGCAGGGTGAGGACAATCTCATGCCTTATCTTATCGAGGCGGTGAAAACTTACGCCACTTTAGGCGAAATCTGCGGCGTGCTGCGCGGGGAGTTCGGCGAATACAAGCCTTCCGTTTATTTTTAAGGCGAAAGAGGTGCGGTTAAATGATTGCGTATACCAAACTGTTGGCGGAAAAAATCGCCGGCATCAATTATCAGGACCTTTCCGAAAGCACCGTCCAAATGGCCAAACAGTGCGTACTGGACTGGCTGGGCAACAGCATCCGGGGCTGGGGGCAAAAAAACATGGCCATTATGTCGGATGCGCTGGGGCAGTTTCCTGACGGCCCGGCGACGATGTTCAACGGGCAGAGGGGCGCGAAAAATTCCGTATATTACGCCGCCCTGCTCAACGCGGCCGCCTCCCATTCTTTGGATTTTGACGATCTGCACAACGCCTCGATCATACATTTGGGCTGCGTAGTCGTCCCCGCCGCCTGGGCGGCGGCGGAAAGAGGGAATTTGACCGGCCGGGATTTCCTGGCGGCGGTTGTTGCCGGGTACGAAGCCGGCGCGCGCATCGGCGAGTGCGTCAACCCGGAGTCTTACCATTTCTGGCATACCACCGCTACCTGCGGCGTTTTCGCCGCCGCCGCCGCAGCAGCCAATCTTATGAAACTCGGCCCTGACGAGACGGTGGAATGTCTGGGCAGCGCCGGCACTCAGGCCGCCGGCCTTTGGGAATTTTTGATCGACGGCGCCATGAGCAAAACCCTGCATATCGGCAAAGCGGTTTTCGGCGGCCTGCTGGCCGCGGAACTGACGCAAAAAGGGTTTACCGGCGCCAAAAAGATACTCGAAGGGGAAAAGGGCTTTTGCCTCGCCATGCTGCCCAACCCCCATTGGGAGGCCTTGACGCGCGGCGGCGCGGGTAAATACAAAATCGACGAAAATTCTTTCAAGCCTTATGCTTGCTGCAAGCATACGCATCCGGCCAATTACGCCGCCCAGCTTTTGCGCGCCGGGCACGGCCTTGCCCTGGGCGACTTGGAAACGGCCTTGATCAAAACAAACAGCGTCGCGAAAAGCCTTGTGGACAACCCTGAACCGCAAAATCCCTACGGCAGCAAGTTTTCCATCCAATACTGCGTAGCCGCCATGCTCAAATACGGAAAGCTCGGCGTCGACGAATTCAGCCCGGAAAACCTCGCCGACCCGGCTATCCGGCAGGCCATGCGCAAATTTACGGTGGAAGTCGATCCCGAATTGGAGCGCGAGTTTAAAGAACGGCCGGAACGCTGGTCGGTGGATCTGGCAATCAGGGATAAGGCCGGCCGTGTCCTGCATGAATTTGTCGAATATCCCAAGGGCGACCCGCCCAATCCCATGACCTGGGAGGAAAGCGCGGAAAAATTCATGGCGCTGGCCGAGCCGGTTTACGGGCGCGGAACCTGCGAAAAACTTTGCGGCTTTATCGGCTCGCTGGAAAAACATGGCGATTTCCGGCAAGCGGCGGCCGCCTGCTTTGCGTAGACAGCGAAAAGGCCGTCCTCCGGCCGCGCCGGGGACGGGTTGAGTGAGACTTTATTCGGCGAAAGGGCAAACTGCGCTTGCCGAAGAGGGCTCGTCCTCAAAAGAACGGGTTTGCCCCGCCGAACCGAAGAGGATTAGTTCAGTGCTAAAGACAGGCTCCCGCACATTCACTTACGTGCGGGGCCTGTCTTTCCCCACGGGCGGGAACAAGGACAAAGAAAACGTTCTTTGCGGCCTGCCGCCGGCCTCACTCCAGGCGCGGGCGGCGTTTGGCAAAACGGCGGCAGGATTATTTGATTTTACCGCGAATACATTTTATT
>JAISPA010000117.1 GCA_031275255.1 Acidaminococcales bacterium
CCGCGCCTTTGCGGAATTTTCCGAGCCTCATTTTTACGGTAACGAAATTGTGGGCGTATGTATTTTGGGCGGTGCGGTGATTGATTGGATCATCAATAAAGAACACGGCCTCAGCGGACTGGCGGGAGAATATCTGCCGGCCATCTTGCTCTCGCAGTTTATCGCGGCCGGCGTGGGTATTTTCTTGTACGCCCGCAAGTTCGATAACGGCGGATGGTACGGCACATATGTCCCTGTTGTGAGCGCGGCCCCCTGGTGTGTGCTTGCGTTTGGCGCCGGACTTTTAAAAGTCATCTTTATATCTGTACTGTCTGGGATTTTAGGCGCGCCGATCGCCTCTTCGCTGGGGGAAAATTTGCCTGAAGGTATTCACATCTTTATAGCCAACGTGATGGCAATGGCGATTACCACAGCGATAGTGTGGGCGGTGATGGACATGATACCCTGGTTCTGACGGGGAATCATTAGGATAGGAGAGGGAATTCGCGGGGAAAAACAGCAAAATTGGTTTGTGGGAGTGGTGTGCATGGGTTTTATTATTCGCCGGCTGTTGGCGGCGCTGCCGGTCCTGTTTTTGGTCAGCGTGATGGTCTTTATGATGCTGCACATGCTGCCCGGCGATCCGGCCACGGTCATCCTGGGCGACGAGGCCACGCCGGAAGCGATTGCGGCCCTCAGGACAGAACTGGGGCTGGACAAGCCTTTGTTGGCTCAATACCTTGACTGGGCGGGCAAGGTGTTTCAAGGCAACCTGGGACGCTCCCTGCTCGACCGGACGCCGGTGACCGAATTGATCTTGCAGCGGCTGCCCGCGACCGCCGAGCTTATTGCCGGATCCTTTTTGGTCGCGCTGGCCATAGCCCTGCCCAGCGGCATAATCGCCGCCGCCAGGCCCAATCAGGCGGCGGATCACATAGGAACGGCCGTATCCTTTATCGGCATGTCCATACCGCATTTTTGGCTGGGCATGATGTTCATAATGTTTTTCGCGGCCAGGCTCGGCTGGCTTCCGGCTTCCGGCTATGTTCCCTTCAGCGCCGACCCTTCGGCCAACCTGAAGGCCATGATCATGCCGATGGTAGCCACCGGGTTCAGGGAATCGGCAATTCTCATGCGGATGATCAGAAGCTCGCTGCTGGAAGTAATGAACCTCGACTATATAAGGACGGCCAGAGCCAAAGGCCTGTCCACGCGCCGGGTGATTTTGGGGCACGCCCTGAAAAACTCTCTCATACCCGTCGTTACCACCAGCGGCATCATGATCGCGAGCCTGCTGGGCGGGCTGGTGATCACAGAAAGCATTTTTTCCATTCCCGGTTACGGCAAACTCATCATCGACGCTATTTTCAGCCGCGATTATACGACCGTGCAGGGGGCGATCCTCGTCTCGGCGGTCATTGTCGTAGGCATAAATTTTATTGTCGATGTCCTTTACACGCTGATCGACCCGAGAATAAAGCTGGGCAAGGAGAACAACTGAAATGGGCGAATTGTTTGTGGACGGCGAAACGGCCGCTTCCGATACGCAAGCGCAAGTTCGCCGGGTGTCGCTTGCCGGAAGTATTCTGCGGCGGTTCAGGAAAAATCATCAGGCGATGCTCGGCCTATTGATCATAGCCGTTTTAATCGCCGCCGCCTTGCTGGCGGATGTGATAGCGCCGTTTGACCCTGTTTTCGCGCAGGACTACGAAGCCATCCTCAAAGACCCCGGAGGAAAACACTTGCTGGGTACGGACGACTTGGGGCGCGACACCTTCTCCCGCCTTGTTTACGGCGCCAGGCTGACCATGCTGGCGGCCGTCATCCCGGTAACCATCGCCCTGCTCGTCGGCGTGCCGATAGGGCTTTTCACCGGATATGTGGGCGGCGCGCTGGATCACTGGGTGATCATGCGGCTGGTGGACGCTTTGCAGGCTTTCCCTTCCCTTATCCTGGCGCTGGCGATGGCGGCCGTTTTGGGCGGCGGCTTTACCAACGCCATGATCGCTATCGGGATAGGTTTCCTGCCGGCCTTTATAAGGATTACCCGCGCGCAGACGCTGGCGGTAAAAAACCTCGAATACGTACAGGCGGCGCGTTCTATCGGCGCCACCGAAAGACGGATAACACTCTTTCACATCTTTCCCAATATTACCGCGACCCTGCTGGTGCAGACGACTTTGGCCATGGCTACGGCGATCATCGCCGAAGCGGGGCTTTCCTATATCGGGCTTGGCGCGAGTCCCGAGCAGCCCAGTTGGGGTTCCATGCTGCGCAACGCGCAAAGCTACCTCAATACACAGCCCTGGCTGGTGGTATGGCCCGGTCTTGCCATATCGGCGGTCGTCCTCGGCTTCAACCTGCTGGGAGACGGTCTGCGCCAGGCGCTTGACCCCAAGGCCAATAAATAATAAAAAGAGATGGTAAACCAATATGGATCATTTTTGCTACCCATATCCTTCCAGGAGAGAGGTGGTTTTCGCCAACAAAGGCATGGTTGCGACTTCGCAGCTATTGGCGGCGCAGGCGGGACTTCATATACTGCGCGCGGGCGGCAACGCCGTTGACGCCGCCGTGGCGGCCGCCGCCTGCCTGACGGTGGTAGAGCCGACGTCTAACGGCATCGGCGGCGACGCTTTCGCGCTGGTCTGGTCAAAAGGAAAATTGCATGGACTGAACGCCAGTGGGGCCGCCCCTTTCGGCCTTACCCTTGACATGATAAAAGAACGGGGCCTTGCGCAGATGCCGGACAGCGGCTGGCTGCCGGTAACCGTACCCGGCGCGCCCGCCGCCTGGGCCGCCCTGCATGAGCGGTTCGGCAAACTTTCTTTTGCCGGCCTTTTTGAGCCGGCGATCGAATACGCGCAAAACGGCTATCCGGTTTCGCCGGTAGTCAGCGGATTGTGGAAGGCCGCGCTGGCGCGCTTTAAACAGTGCGGCGGCGATGAATTTATACCCTGGTTCTCGACTTTCGCCCCGGCGGGGAAAGCGCCCGCGCCGGGCGAAACAATGCGGCTGCCCGGGCACGCCGCCTCCTTAAAGGCGATCGCGCAATCCAAGGCGCAGGACTTTTACCGGGGGGCGCTGGCGGTAAAAATAATTGACTTCGCCCAAAAAACCGGCGGCTATCTGCGCTTGCGCGACCTGGCGGAATTCACTCCGGAATGGGTGGACCCTATCGGCGTAAATTACCGCGGCTATGAAGTGTGGGAAATCCCGCCCAACGGGCACGGCCTGGTTACGCTTTTGGCGCTCAATATCCTGAAAGGCTTTGACTTTGACGCCAAAGAAAGCGTGGATACTTATCACCGGCAGATGGAAGCCATTAAGCTGGCGTTTGCCGACGGATTGAAATACATCGGCGACCCGCGGTTCATGCAGGTTTCCGTGGCCGAACTTTTATCCGGCGATTACGCCGCCGAACGCCGAAAACTCATCGGCGCCGAAGCCTTGACGCCCGCCGCCGGGGCTTTCGGCGGCGGCGGCACGGTGTATCTGGCCACCGCTGACGGCGAGGGGAATATGGTCTCTTATATTCAAAGCAATTACAAAGGATTCGGTTCGGGCCTGGTCGTACCCGATACGGGCATAGCGCTGCAAGACCGGGGCGCCAATTTCTCCCTTGTACCCGGGTCTGCCAATTGTTTCGCGCCCGGCAAAAAACCTTACCATACGATAATTCCCGGCTTCCTGACCAAAAACGGGCAGCCGGTCGGCCCTTTCGGCGTCATGGGCGCTTTTATGCAGCCGCAGGGCCATTTGCAGGTGGTTGTCAGCACCGCCGATTTTCTGCTCAATCCGCAGGCGGCGCTTGACGCCCCGCGCTGGCAGTGGACAAGCGGCAAAACCATCCAGGTGGAACCGCAATTTCCCGATCATATAGCGGAGGCGCTGTTTCGCCGCGGGCATGACATCGTCAGGACAATCGACGGCCAGGCTATGGGCCGGGGGCAAATCATCTGGCGGGACGCCGGCGGGACGCTTATGGGTGCAACGGAACCGCGCGCCGGCGGCGCGGTTTGCGCCTGGTAATACTGCTCCCCGGCTAAAATCGCGGCCTCTTTGCGGCTGATTTGCCGCCCTGCGAGGCGCAAAACGCAGGCAATATTCGTAGAGGCGGGGCTTGTGCAATCCAAGGATGGATAAATGCCGGGCACGCCACGGACGGCTGGTACCCGGCCTCGCCCGCGTGGCAAATCATCTCGCAAATTTTATCCATGATTTTAGCCGGGGAACAGCCTAATACAATCATAAAACGCAGGGGGTGAAAAATATGCCGGAAATCATTTTGGATATCCGCGGGCTGAAAACACAGTTCAAAAACGAAGAACGCGTCATTCCCGCCGTTGACGGAATAAGCGTAACAGTACACGCCCGCGAAACCGTCGGCATAGTCGGCGAGTCCGGCTGCGGTAAAAGCGCCGCGTCCCTGTCCGTCATGCGTCTTTTGCCGGAAAATAGCGCAACCGTCGCCGCCGGGGAAATTCTTTTCAAAGGCCGGGATATTCTCCGCTGCAGCGAAGCGCAAATGCAAAAATTGCGCGGCAAAGACATCGCCATGATTTTCCAGGACCCCATGACCTCGCTCAATCCCGTCTACACCATCGGCCGGCAATTGACCGAGGGGATTGAGTTGCATTTGGGCTGCGGCAAGAAAGAGGCGCGCGAACACGCTCTGGAAATGCTGCGCAAGGTCAGGATTCCGCGTCCTGAGCAAATAATAAAAGATTACCCGCATCAACTTTCCGGCGGTATGCGGCAAAGAGTGATGATTGCTATGGCGCTCGCCTGCTCGCCGGAACTTTTGATCGCCGACGAACCCACGACCGCCCTTGACGTTACGGTGCAGGCGCAGATACTGGACTTGATGAACGACCTCAAAGAAAGGGAGAAGACCGCTATAATCATGATCACTCATGATCTTGGCGTCATAGCGCAAATGTGTCAGACCGTTTACGTCATGTACGCCGGCCAGATCGTGGAAAACGCGGACATCGGGGGCATCCTGGACGAACCTTTGCATCCTTATACGCAAGGGCTTATGGCTTCCATGCCGGAAAACAACGAAGACGCCGTCAGGCTGTGCTGTATTCCCGGCAATGTCCCTTTGCCCGGCACAATCAGGCAGGGATGCCGGTTTTTCGCCCGCTGCGCCCAAAAACAGGGCGAATGTGCGCGGCGGGAACCGCCGCTTTTCGCGGCCGGGGAGAATCGCCTGGTGCGCTGCTGGCGGTTTCAAGCGGAAGGGACGGTAAACTGATGGACAACAATCTGCTGGTATCGGTCAAAAATATCAAAAAATATTTCCCCATCCGCTCGACCGGGCTTTTTGCCAGGACTTTAGGCCATGTGAAGGCTGTCGACGGCATTTCCTTCAACATGTATAAAGGCGACACCCTGGGCATAGTCGGCGAATCAGGCTGCGGCAAATCCACTATGGGACGCGTTCTGGTCAACCTGCTTGAACCGACGGAGGGAGAAGTCATCTTCGACTGGCAAAGCCTGTCCGCCCTGAACAAAAAGGAAATGCGCAAAATGAGACGGCGCATGCAGTTTGTCTTTCAGGACCCCTACGCTTCGCTCAACCCGCGCATGACCGTCGGCGCCGCTTTGAAAGAACCGCTTGTTATCCATAACCTGGGCGGCGACGCGGAACGCGGGGAAACAATCGCAAAATTGCTGGCCACCGTGGGGCTTGACTGGCGGCACGCCGATTACTACCCGCATGAATTTTCCGGCGGGCAAAGGCAGCGCATCGCCATCGCCCG
>JAISPA010000027.1 GCA_031275255.1 Acidaminococcales bacterium
AGTTTTCCACCGCTTTCATGATCAATTTCCTGAACATGGCGGAAGACGAGGAAGCAAAACTGTACAGCGTCGAAGGCAAAGACGACGCGCATAACGTCACCGAAAAAGGCTGGACAAAACTCGGCCAGCTTTTCAGCATCCCTACCGGTGAAATCGCTCCCATGAAAGAGTGCCTCGAATATTGGAAGACACGTTCCGCCGAAGACGTTTCCAACAAAATCATGGAAGAAATATTCCCGCTGAACGACGATTTGCAAAAAGCGTGGAAGATCGGCCTGTTCCCCGGTTCCGGCCTGGCATCCGGCTGCGACGGCCGCTGGACTCCCGCTTACGATATCATCGTTTACCGCGGTTTAGATGACGTCATCGCCGAATGCAAACGCCATCTGGCTGAAGAGCAGGCAGTCAAGAAAGCCGGCGCCGAAAAATTGTATTTCTGGCAGGCCTGTATCCACGCCTGCGAAGGCGTCATCAACTGGGCGAAAAACTATGCCGGCGAAGCCCGCCGTCTCGCTCAAACCTGCAAGAACCCCGTCCGCGAGAAGGAACTGCTTCAGATCGCCGAAACCCTTGAATGGATTCCCGCCAAACCCGCCCGTACCTTCCGCGAAGGTTTGCAAGCCGCCTGGCTGGGTCATTTAATGGTTTGGACCGACTCTATTTCCCTGGGACTTTCTCCTGCGCACTGGAGCCAGCTGCTTTATCCGCTGTACAAGGCCGACCTGGAGGCCGGCCGCATTACCCCGGCCGAGGCGCTTGAGCTGTGGGAAATAATACGCATCAAATGCTCCAGCGAAGAATATATCACTCCCAGCGCCTGGGCGGCCATGGCCTCGTCCAACTCCTTCCAGCATATGACTGTCGGCGGCATAGACCCGAAGACCGGCGCCTGCCGGGACAACGAGTTGGATGAGATGGTGCTGCAAGCCGGCATTAACATCCCCACCGCGCAGCCTACGCTGGGCATTATGGTCAGCCCTAAAACCTCCGAGCGGCTGCTTCTTAAAGCCGCCGAATGTACCAAGGCCGGCAACGGCTATCCCGCCTGGTTTAACTACAATATGATGGTTGAGCATCTTCTGTGGTGCCACGCCGAGGAAGGAATTACTCTTGAAGACGCCAGAGACGCCGCCCTTTCCGGCTGCGTTGAGATCGGCATCAGCGGCAAGGCTCACGGCATCAATCATCCCGCTTTCTACAACGAAGGCAAAACTTTGGAACTGGCTTTGAACAACGGCGTAGACCCCAGAACCGGCATCGTGGCTTTCACCGGCTTAAAGCCCATAAACAGCTACCAGGATGTTTGGGACAATTTCGTCGCCGTGCGCGAACACTATATGAAGGTTTATATGCGTTACTGGAACCATGTTATTGGGGTTTTCCGCACGATTCATCCCAAGATCAGCGCGTCCGTCCTGATGCATGACTGCGTCAAGGTCGGCCGGCCCATAGAAGACAACGGCTGCCGCTACAACAAGACGATCACCCTGCTCGAATCCGGCACCGTCAACGTCTGCAACGGCCTGGCCGCCATGAAAAAGCTGATCTGGGACGACAAACGCTACTCCTTTGAAGAATTCAAAGACGCCATGGACAACAACTTCGGCTTTGTCGTCGGCGCCGCCAGCGGTAACTTCTCAATGCTCAACCAATCTATCGATCCCGCCAAACACGAAAAATACGCGCAAATCCATAAAGACGTCCTGGAAGCTCCCAAATTCGGCAACGATGACGACTATGTGGACAATATCTTCGTTGACTTGTGGAAAGATTACGACCGTGTCTGCGCTTCCGAAACCAGTTATCTGGGCTACAGATGGCTTACCGCCGCTTTGTCCATCTCCGCGCACGGCCCGCACGGCCGCGTCACGGGCGCCACTCCCGACGGCCGTCTGGCCGGCGTTACGCTGTGCGACGGAATCCTGTCCGCCTCCCCCGGCACCGACACCAACGGCCCCATCGCCTTGATCAAATCCGGCGTCAAGCTGGACCCGACCGAATACCGCAGCGTCCAGCTCAACATGAAGTTCCATCCCAACGCCATTCGCGGCATTGAAGGCAGCAAGAATTTCGTCGATTTCATCAAGAGCTACTTTGACATGGGCGGCTACCACGTACAGTTCAACATCGTTGACTCCAACATGCTCCGCGACGCGCAGCAGAGTCCCGAGAATTACCGCGATCTCATGGTTCGCGTCGCCGGTTTCAGCGCCTACTGGGTCGAACTCGGCAAGCCCATTCAGGACGAGGTCATTGCCAGAACCGAATACAACGCCCTGTAAATAATTGTATTCACAAAAAAAGTATATTGGCGCAAATTAACCAAGGTAAGGGGATACGCCTCCCCTTACCCGGTTAATTGCCCAGTGATTACGGGAGTGGAAGCAATGAGCGAAAACATTAGCAAAATTGACAATATTAACGACGTTAACGAAATCAGCGAGAAAAGTAAATTTTCCGGCTGGTCAGTCGTCACGGCGGCCATGGTTATAGTGTTTCTCCACATGATGATTCGCGGTTCTTTCGCAACCCTTATCCAGGGCATGGTTGCTTCAACCGGTTGGTCAACTGGCGCCGTATCCGCCGGCAACTCCATTTTCATGGCCATGTACGGGCTGTTTGCTTTCCTGGCCGGCACTTATATCAACAAACTCGGCTGCCGCATGACTTACACTGTTCACGGCATCGTCATGGGCATCGGTTTGATTCTTTGCAGCTTTTCCGAAGAACCCTGGCAGTATTGGCTGAGTTACGCCATCGTCGGCATTGGCTCCGGCGCCTTCTGGGCGCCTGTCACTTCCATGGTCCGCCAATGGTTCATTGACAAACTCGGCCTCGCTATGGGATTGACCACGGGCGCCAGCGGCGCGTCTATGTTCCTTGGCCCTCTCGTTTCTATGCTCATCATCTCCAACATGTCCTGGCAAGTTATGATGAAGGTGTTCGGCGTCGTCCTGATCATCGGCATCGTCATAGGCGCGCAGTTTACCAAAATGAGGCCTGAGGACATCGGGCAAAGGCCCTTGGGCTACGAAGCTTTTATGGCGAAAATGAAATCAGGCGGCGGGAAACAGCAGGAAGAATTCTACGTTCCTTTCAAGTGGGCGATCCGGCATAAGGTGTTTTGGATGCTTTCCGCCCTTTGGTTCTGCAGCAACTTCGCCGAGTTTATCGTCTTCTCTCATGCGATTAACTATGTGAGCAAAGATCTGGGTTATGATAAGATAGCCGCCACCTACATTTATTGTCTGATCGGCTTTTTCTTCACCATCTTTGCTATTGCGATCGGCAACATTGTCGATAATCTGTCCAAAAAAACCGGCGACCCGATGAAGGCGAGAAAGAACGTGCTCACCTTCGCGTATCTGCTTGCCGCCGGCATGGCCCTGTGGCTCAATTATGGAGTGCGTCTCACAGCGGACGGCGGGGCAAGCCATTGGGCGTTTGTTGTTTACGCCGTTCTTTTCGGTATCGGCTTCGGCTGCTATATACCTTCCGTCGCCGGCCTTGTCGGCCTGGCGGTCGGCCGTAAGGAAATGCCTCCCGCCTGGGGCCTGATCTCTTTGATCGGCATGGCCGGCGGCGCCGGCCTCGGCCCGTACATCGCCGGCGCGTTCCGCGACGCTACAGGCAGTTACTTTGTTTCTATCTGGCTTTCCACCATCTTCTATATCCTGGCCGTCGTTTTTGTGAACCTTGTCCAACAGCCCTCCCGCGAGCAAGTCTGGGGTACGGCTAAATAACGCTTTTTCACCATATTGCCGGCAAACGGAGGAGGGGTATTCCTCTCCTCCGCTTGTTCAGGCGCGTTCACACGGTCTTGATAACTTTTGCCGCCCGTCTTGCGCTAAACCGGCGATAACAGTTTAAACGAACTGTTCGGAGGTGTCTTTTATGGGAAAAAAACTTGAATTAAAAGCTCTGATCTTTGACATTCAAAGTTTCTCCACGCATGACGGCCCCGGCATCCGCACAAACGTCTTTTTTAAAGGCTGCCCGCTGCGTTGCCTGTGGTGCGCGAATCCCGAAGGACAGCTTACCGTGCCCGAACTCTTCTATACAAAGGCAAAGTGCGTCAGCTGCGGGCGCTGCGCCAGGGCGTGCCCGCACGGCGCGGTTACTGCCTATAGCGCTCCCGCGGACAGCGAAAAATTTGTCTTTGTCCGTCATGACCGCGCCAAATGCAATCGATGCCAAACCCACGATTGTGTGCGCGCCTGCCTGCAAAACGCCCTCTCTGTTACCGGCGAATGGCTGACGATTGACGCCGTTATGAAGAAAATACGCCGGGATTCCTCCGTTTATCGCCATAAAGGCGGCATAACGGTTTCAGGAGGCGATCCGCTGATCTATTATGAATTTGTCGCCGAACTGCTGAAAACATGCCGCGAAGAAGGTATAAACACGGCGCTGGAGTCAGAACTGAGCGTACCCATGAAGAACCTTGAGCAGGTCGTTCCCTATGTTGATTTATACCTGCCTGATCTTAAAGTCGTTGATGAAGAAAAACACATTGCCGCAACCGGCTTCAGCAACAAACTGACTATGGAAAATCTGCGTTTTCTCGGGCAAACCTGCCCGGAAAAAATATGTCTTCGCGTACCTATTATTCCCATGTTTACGGATTCCGATGAAAACATTGCCGCCATCGGGACTTTCTGCGCCAAAAATCATCTGCCGCGCGTCAACATTCTCCCGTATCACAAACTTGGCTCCACAAAACACGAACGCCTCGGCGGCGAGTATCCCATGCCTGACCTTCCGGCGCCGGACGACGGGAAAATGCGGCATATCGCCGATATCATTGAATCTTGCGGGGTAGAATGTATCATTAACTGATACTGTTCCCCGGCTAAAATCATGGCATTTTTGCGGCTGATTTGCCGCGCGGGCAAGGCTTGCCCCGCCCCTGCGAAAATTGCCTGTATTTTGCGTCTCGCCGGGCGGAAAACAGACACGCAAATCTTAGCCGCGTTTTTAACCGGGAAACAGTATGAGATTTTTAAATGCCGGATGCGTTGGGCGCACGGCGGGGGTTACCGCAAACAGCTTTATTTTATTAATATTTTGTGAAAAAATTCTTATTATTTGCTATACTTATTATACTAAATATATTTATTATACCAAAGGAATTTACCGCCCGCTGCCGCCGGGCAAATATAAAATCGGAGGTACACGTGATGGAAATAAGAGAAATTTTGCAAGAAATCGACCGGCAGTATCAAGTGCTGGGACCCGCCGACATGGAAGAATTTTTCAAAAAAACCCTGGAAAACTTTAAGGCTGAGCACGGCGCAAACAACCTGGGCTACGCTTCCCTGGTCAATGAATTTGGCGCTTTCTACCGCAACCAAAGCCGCTACGAGGAAGGCGAGCAGCTTTTTCTGGAAGCCACGGAAATCCTGGCGGAACTGAATGGAAAAAACAGCCCGGAATACGCCACTGCCCTGAACAACCTGGCCGAGCTTTACCGGCTCGCCGGCAACCGGGACAAGGCCGAAGAAATCCTCCGCCGGGTTATCGTCATTTTCCGCGAGTCGGTAGGCGAGAAGCATTTTCTCTACGCCAGCGCCCTTAACTATCTGGGACACTTTTGTCACGAGGGCGGCCAGGCTCAGGAAGCCTTGGAACTTTACGAAGAATCTCTGGCAATAGTATCGGCAATGCCTGAAAATTACGCCCTTTTGGCCACCGCTTACAGCAACGCGGCCGGCGCGCTGCGCTCTCTGAAACGTTACACCGAGGCCCTCAAATACCTGGGAGAAGCCAAAAAGCTGCATGAGGAAAAACTGGGCGCCAGCGGCCAGCATTACAGCGCCGTTTTGAACGGTATCGGCTCCCTTTGGCATACCATGGGCGACTTTGACAAGGCGGCGGCCTTCTATGCCAAAGTAATGGAACTCCTGCTCAGCCTTGGCAGCAAAAAGAACAGAGACTACGCCATAGCCGCCAGTAATTACGCCGCCTGCTGCGAAGCCCGGGGCGAACTGGATAAAGCCGTTCATTACGCCCGGGAAGCCAGGGACAGCTTCGCCGCCGTCTACGGCCCCGACGGCCCTTTCGCGCCGGGAGCTCAGAACTACCTCTCCCATCTGGAGAAAAAAGCCGCCCAAAACAACACCTGACAAAAACGGCCTGGCCGCGGAACGCGCCGATGGAAAGAGGAAGCAAAGGAATGGAAGACGATGTTTTGCAAGCGTTAGCCAAACTGAATAATGAAAAAAATTACGAAGGCATTATTCAATCCGCTTTGCCCATTTCAGACAGGCGGCCCGACGACGTCAAAGTTCGTTACTGCCTGGCAATGGCTTATATTGCCAAAGGGGACAAAACTAACGGGCTGAAACATTTAAAGACGATAATCAACCAACCGTTGAGCGCCGATAAAGACGACGGCCGGCACAGATTATTTGTAAACCGGGTGATATTGCAGACCGTGGAGATTGCGGAACTGTCGCTTCACGGCGGAGATTCTCTGGGGAAAAATACGCTTCGCATGGTTAAGGACGTAAAGAATTTCGGGCATAAACGCAAAGAAAAGGATTTGGAACAGGGCGCGGAAGATATCTTAAAAAAATGGGTGCATATAAACTCGGCCAAACAGCCGGTAGTGTCTTTGATTCCCGATTCGCCGCTGACTCTTCAAGTAGAGCCGACCAACGCCTGCAATCTGGACTGTACCATGTGCCCGCACAGCAAGATGACCCGCAAGATCGGCTTTATGGAGCCGGCAATTTTTGACGAAGCGCTTGACGGATGGAAAAACAAGGTATTTGTCAAAGAACTGCGGCATTTAATTTTTGCCGCTGCTTTCCCCATCCTCAAGCGCGGCTCCGTCAAGCTCTTTTTTATGGGCGAGCCTTTGCTTCATAAGCAACTGGGGAAACTGATCGAAAGCGGGAACCGGGCCGGCTGCATTGTCGGCGTCCAGACCAACGGCACAGCCCTCGTAAGCAAAGAGGCCCGGGAAGGATTATTGACGGCAAAACCTTCCGTCATCGGCATCTCTCTTGACGGCATAAACGAAACGTCTTATCAGTCTGTCCGGCGCGGAGCGATCTGGCCGGACATTTGCAAAGCATTGGAGCAACTGCATAAAGAACGGAATGAAATGAATTTGGAAAAGAAAATATTGATTTTGATATCTTCCATTATTCCCGAATGGAATCAAGCGTCGCTTAACCGCGCACAAAAATTCCTTGAGCCGATTCGTCCTTTCGCAGACA
>JAISPA010000213.1 GCA_031275255.1 Acidaminococcales bacterium
CAACCATGCTGACGTTTTTAATCAATATGTTCGGCATCTCAATCCCTCACCAATTGCTGTCTGCTATATTTATCAAGGTAAAAATCACGCAATATTTTAATGTCTTCAGCGGTTATGCCGTTTATTCCGGCGTTAAGTTGTTTCGCATAAAGGAAAATTCTCGCGGTCTTCTCCGCGATAAGAGCAACGGTCAGCGCTTCCGTAAGATTACGCCCGCAAGCCACCAACCCGTGATTTTTCAATAATACGGCGTTTTTACCGGCAAGGGCGTTAACCGCGTTGGCCGCTAAAGATGCGGTCCCGGGCAAGGCATATTCGCTTACGTCTACTTGTCCGCCTACTATTTGCGCCATGTCCTCCACCACCGACAGGATAGGCTGTCCAGCCACGGCAAATGCGCTCGCATAAATACTGTGCGTATGTATGATAGCCTTTACATCCTGGCGGGCGCTATAGACGGCAATATGAAGAGGCAGTTCGGACGAGGGCGTAAGGGAATTTTTCTGCGGTTTCCCTTCCGCATCAATGACACAGATATCTTTATAACAAAGAGTAGCATAACCGCGACCGGAAGGAGTGATAGCTATAAGGCCTTTCTTGCCGGCCCGCGCGCTGATATTTCCCCAAACGCCTTCTACCAGTTTGCTTTGTAAAAGCAAACGGCCTGTTTCAACTATATTTCGGCATACAGCCAAAGTCGCTTTATTCATGCCATACCCATATATTCTTTCTGTGTTTTGGTCAGAATGTCTATTTCCGTGTTCATGGCGGCAAGTTTGGTTTGGGCGGTCTTTACGCTCAACTCATCCGGCAGGTTATATACCCTGTTTTCCAACTTGCCGGCGTTTTCCAAAAGATAAACCATCGAAAGCACCTGCATGGTAAAGGAAAGATCCATTATTTCCGCTGGATGGCCGTCGCCGCAAGCCAAGTTAACCAAGCGCCCTTCACCCAGAAGATTGATTCTGCGCCCGTCAGGCATTGTGTAGGTTAAGATGTTTTTTCGGGATTCGTAAGGATCTTTTACGCTCAGGGCGGCGAGATGGTTTTTATTTATTTCTACGTCAAAATGTCCTGCGTTGGCGAGTATGACGCCGTTTTTCATAACCGTGAAATGTTCTTTGGTCAGTACATCCGTACAGCCGGTTACGGTGATAAATATATCCCCGATTTTTGCGGCTTCTTTCATGGGCAACACCGTAAACCCGTCAAAAGCGGCTTCCACCGCTTTTATCGGGTCTATTTCGGTTACTATGACATTGGCGCCCAGCCCTTTGGCGCGCATGGCCACACCTTTGCCGCACCATCCGTAACCGGCTACCACTACCCTTTTGCCGGCAACAACAAGATTGGTAGTGCGCAATATACCGTCCCAGGCGGACTGTCCTGTCCCGTAACGATTGTCAAACAAATATTTGCAATAAGCGTCATTGACCGCGATCATCGGGAATGCCAGCCGCCCGGTTTTTTCAAAGCTGCGCAGTCGGTGTACGCCGGTCGTTGTCTCTTCCGAGCCGCCGATTACTTTGCCGGCCAACGCTTTGCGCGCTCCGTGCAATTGCGCGACCAGATCGCCGCCATCGTCAATGATAAGGTCAGGCTGAATATCAATGGCCTTGTCAATATAAGCATCATATTCAGCGTTTGTACAGTTGTGTGTCGCATAAACCTTTATATCGGCTTCAACCAGCGCCGCCGCTATTTCATCCTGAGTAGACAAAGGATTGCTGCCTGTTATGGCGACACTGGCGCCTGCATTCTTCAACACCAGCGCCATATAGGCTGTCTTGGCCTCCAAGTGGATGGTTACGACCATATTTTTACCGGCAAGGGGCTTTTCCACGCTGAATTTCTCATCTATTTTTTTCAGTACCGGCATGTATTCTTTTACCCAGTTTATTTTTTGCCAGCCGGCGGGTGCAAGTTTTATATCTTTGATCACACTTCCCGACATTTTATTTGCTCCTTACTCTTTTAAACTGCTTATTTTTCCCTCATAAGGCGGATATAAAAGCCCTTTTTCCGTTATTATGGCGGAAATAAGTTCATTGGGCGTTACATCAAAGGCCGGATTAAACACTTTCACGGTTTCCGGCGCAACAGACGCGCCCAAAACACTTCTCACCTCTTCGGCGGCCCGTTCTTCAATGGGTATTTCCTCACCGGTTTTAATGGAAAAATCAATTGTCGATACCGGCGCGGCAATATAAAAAGGTATGTTATGCCTCTTAGCCAATACCGCCAAGGTAAAAGTCCCTATTTTATTGGCCGTATCACCGTTGAGGGCTATCCGGTCGGCGCCGGTTATGATAACCTGAGCCAGGTCTTTTTTCATTACCCAGCCTGCCGTGCTGTCGGTAACGAGTGTTACGGGGATATTGTCTTCGACGAGTTCCCAGGCGGTTATACGCGCGCCCTGCAAGAGCGGTCTTGTCTCATCGGCGTACACCATGGTGATTTTCCCTTGGCTGAAAGCCGCGCGGATAACCCCCAGCGCCGTTCCCCACCCGCAAGTTGCCAGCGCGCCGGCATTGCAGTGTGTCAAAACAGCACATTTTTCCGGCAAAACAGCCGCGCCGTACTCGCCTATTTTTTTATTGGCCGCGATGTCTTCATTAAATATAGCTACAGCTTCCGCTTCCATGGCATCCGCCGTTTTTGCTACGTCATTTTCGTTGTCCGCCGCCCGCCGCCAAACGCGTTCCAGCGCCCAGAAAAGGTTTACCGCCGTCGGCCTGGCGCCGGCAATTTCCACCTTGGCTGCTCTCAAAGCGTTTAGAAAGTCAGGCTTAGGCAGACAGGCATTTTTCCTGGCCGCCAAAACCAAAGCAAAAGCAGCGCAGGCGCCGATCGCCGGCGCTCCCCTCACCTCAAGCCTGCGGATGGCCTGTACTATCCTTTCATAGTCAGAACATACTATATAAGAAAGGAATAACGGCAATTTGGTCTGATCAATTATTTTAAGGGAATCGCCTTGCCACTCCAAGGCATTCATGGATTAAACCCGCCGAAATCCTCCAACGCGTGCCGGCAGGAACAATCTTCGTCAAATTCCGTCAAAGCGGTCAGCACGCTTTCAATATAAAGCGCAATTGCCGCTTTGGATTTTTCCATACAATCAAAGACTTCTTTATGGCTGAGCGGGTTTGGTGATATTCCGGCGGCCATATTGGTTACAAGAGAAAAAGCGGCGTAACACATTTCCGCTTCCCGCGCCAGGACCAATTCGGGTACTCCCGTCATACCGACAATATCGCCGCCTAAAAGTTTATACATTTTTATTTCCGCGCCTGTTTCAAAACGCGGACCTTCGGTGCACACATAAGTGCCACCGCTATGG
>JAISPA010000258.1 GCA_031275255.1 Acidaminococcales bacterium
CGGCGATGGCGACAGTCTATGAAGTTCTAAACTAAACAAATGCGAGGAATTTGACAACCTATGGATTTTCAAACACTTAAACTTGTCCATGACAATTTTATAGCTACGGTTACCATTGACAGTCCGCCGGTCAACGCCATTACTCCGCACACGGTCGACGATTTGGAAGCGGCCTTTGCGGAACTGGCCAAAAGGGAAAATCTGCGCGCCGTAATACTGGCCAGCGCGTTAAAGAAAATTTTCATCGCCGGCGCGGATATAAACCAATTTGTCGGCTGGAAGAAAAAAGACGGCATCACGGTTACCCGCAGAGGACACGACGTATTGGAAAAAATCGCGCATTTTGCCAAACCCGTCATTTGCGCCATCAACGGCGTTGCCTTTGGCGGCGGCTTGGAAATTGCCCTGGCCTGCGATATAAGGGTAATCGACAAAAAGGCGCAGGTCGGCCTCCCGGAAACAAGCCTTGGCGTCGTGCCCGGTTACGGAGGGACGCAGAGGCTGCCGCGGCTGGTCGGGCCGGGCATGGCGAAAAAACTGATTTTGACGGGCGAGACTATCGGCGCGGAAGAAGCCTATAGAATAGGGCTGGCGGAAGTCATCGCCGAACCGGGGGAATGTCTGGCCGAAGCGAAGAAAATCGCGGAGAGAATAAGCACACAGGCGCCTTTGGCCGTTTCCGCCGGGAAAAGATGCGTAGACTTTGCCATGGCAGAATCCTTGGAAGACGGTATTAACTTTGAAATACAGTCGGTGGGCGAACTTGCCGATACCGAAGACAAAACGGAAGGCGCGTCCGCTTTTTTGGCAAAACGCCCGGCCATGTTCAAGAATAAATAGGGCGTGCCGACGCTGCCGGAAATGTTACGGCAGTATCAATACGGCCCCATACAGGTGAATTTGATGAACAAATACAAGCAGGAATATCTGAGCAAAAAGATGACGCCCGAAGAAATCGCCGCTCATATAAAGTCCGGTTTTGTCTGCGCCTGTCCTTCCGCCCTCGGCGAACCGCGCTCCCTTGTGCGCGCCCTCGGCGACCATTCCCTGCGCGCCGGCCTCAAAGACGTCCGGCATCATATAACCTTTCCGCAATACCATCTGCCCATTTACGACGACGAGAAAATGAGCGGGCATCTGCGCGGCGTGCTGTGGTTTGTCGGATCCGTGGCGCGCAAGGCCGTAAACGAGGGCCGGGCGGAAGTAATGCCCTGCTATTACAAAGACGTTCCCGGCTTGTGGCGGGAGGCCATAAAACCCGATGTTTTTTACGCCGCGGTTTCGCCGATGGACAAACACGGCTATTTCAGTTTTGGGCTTATCGGCAGCGAAGCCGTCGCGCAAATGGAAAGGGCGGATTTGCGCTTTCTGGAAGTAAATTCCACCATCCCGCGGACGCACGGCAGCGCCTTTGTGCATATTTCCCAGATAACCGGCCTTTGCGAGAGCGACGAGCCGGTCCTGGCCCTGCCGAAAGCGGGGGAAATAGACGGGGACAGCCTCCGCATCGGCCAATTTGTCGCCGCGGAAGTAGAAAACGGCTCAACCTTGCAGCTGGGCTGGGGCAACGTGCCCAGCGCGGTAGGGCAGGCCCTGGCGGACAAACGCGACCTTGGCATCCATACGGAATTGTTCACCGACAGCATGCTCTCGCTGATCGAATGCGGCGCGGTAAACAACAGCCGCAAGAACATCGACCGCTATAAAAACATTACGGCTTTCGCCATGGGCAGCCGTAAATTGTACGATTTCATGGACGACAACCAATCCGTGGAAATCCGCGCGGTTGATTATGTAAACGATCCGGGCGTAATCGCGCAAAATGACAAGGTTGTTTCCGTAAACGCCGGCCTGGAAATTGATTTTTGGGGCCAAGTTTGCGCCGAAACCCTAAACGGCAGGCCGTACAGCTCGACCGGCGGGCAGGTGGATTTTGTGCGCGGCGCGCAGCTGTCTAAAGGCGGGCGTTCTTTCATCACCATGCTGTCCACGGCGAAAGGCGGGGAATTGAGCCGCGTAAAAGCGTCCCTTAGCAAGGGCTCCATTGTTACCACCAGCAAAAACGAAGTTGATTGCATTGTCACGGAATACGGCATAGCGCGGCTGAAAGGCAAAACCTGGTCGCAGCGGGCAAAGGCCCTGATTGCCATCGCGCACCCGAAATTCCGGGAGAACCTGACTTTTGAGGGGAAAAAACTTAATATAATAATTTGATTTTTTCCTTAAGTCCCCCTAAAGCAAACCCCAACAGGCGAAGAACGGAACAAAACCCAACTGTGTCTTGCCGCAGGGCGCGGGCTTTCAAGGCGTTGCGGCAAATATGTTCAAAGGCCGGACTGCGGTTTTAAGGAGGTGAAAAAGCGCCCGCCCCTTACGCCAAACGGAGCGCTTGCCTGCGGCAAGGGCAGCAGGCCGCTGTCACCGGCGCGCCCCGGGATGCCGGACGCTCTGTCCGCGCAAAGGCTGCGCGGTAAAACACCGGACGAAAATGAGCGTCAACGTTGCCGCCCAAGAGTTTGCCAAACAAAAATATCGGAAATTGTGGAAGGAGATGTCTTTATTATGGCATACAAAACGCTTAAGTACGAGGTAAAAGACCGGATTTGCACCATCACGTTGAACAGGCCGGAAAAACTGAATTCCTACACCCCGCAGATGGCTGCCGATATAAACGCCGCGCTTGACGTGGCCAATCGCGACGACAACATCCGCGCGGTAATTTTCACCGGGGCGACCAATACAAAAATACCCGCTTTTTGCGCCGGTTCGGATCTTTCGGAAGGCAATCCGTTCAATTTTTCCGAAATAGATTTTTACACCATGCGGGATACGGGCGGCACTAACGCCCTTAGTTTGTACAAGATGAGAAAACCCGTCATTGCCGCCATTAACGGCGCCGCCGTGGGGATTGGCGCTACCTTGCCGCTTTCGATGGATATAAGAGTCATGTCCGAAACGGCAAAAATGGGTTTTGTCTTCGTCCGGAGAGGTTTTGTAAACGAGGCTTGTTCCAGCTGGTACCTGACAAAAATAGTCGGTTTCGCCAAGGCGATGGAATGGGTGTTAAGCGGCCGTTTGATCAAAGCGGACGAGGCGTATAGATGCGGTTTGGTCAATGACGTCGTGCCCGCCGAGCGCGTCTACGAACGCGCCGTGGAAATTGCCGCCGAAATCCGCGACAACGCGGCGCCGGTATCGGTCGCCCTTTGCCGGCAAATGATTTATCAGATGGCCGGAACCAGGCATCCCATGACCGCCCACAAGATTGAGTCCGCCTGCTATTACCACATCGGGCAGCTGAGCGACGCGGAAGAAGGCGCCAACTCTTTCCTGGAAAAACGCCCGCCCGCGTTCAAAAACAGCGTATTTGGCGACATGCCGGCCGTATATCCCTGGTTTGACGAACCGGAATTCCCCAAAAACATCCAATCGGTATAGTTTAAAACATGGATAAGCTTTGCGGTTTGCTTTGCCGCCCGGCGCGGCGCAAAACGCGGGCAATGTCCGTCG
>JAISPA010000264.1 GCA_031275255.1 Acidaminococcales bacterium
GGAGAACTTGCACGCCGAGTATTCCTGCGGCTATGTACAGGACGGGGACGACGATTGGCTGAAACAGGAAAACAACGTCAGGATTTCCTACGGCAACAAGCTATTCAAACTGCCTTTCAGCTACAGCCTTTGGGCGGAGCGCGGGTTGTGGAAGGATTCGTATAAGCGGAGCTGGCACAGGGACATCGGCGCTTATCTGTCGCTGAATCCGGTTTATTTTGACCGGCGGCGCACCCTCTGGCTCACCCTGGGCGGCGGTTACCGCAAAGTGGACGAAAGCTATCTTAATATCAGCGTAGACGAATCGCGTTACGACGCCGGGCTTTACAAAATCATATCGCCTAATTTTACGGTCGGCGTCTTATATTCGGATGTGAAAAACCTCACGGATATTTTTGACTACAACCGGACGGACGTCGCCAAGTCTTTGACCTATACTTTTGACATAAAAATTGACCGGCTGAATAAAATAACTTTTTTGCAGCAATATGACCTGGCGAACAACCGGGTGTACAAAAACCGGATAACTTATACCCGCAAGCTGCATTGCTGGGAGGCGGTTCTTTATTACGAGCGCGAACGCCCGCTTGGCGGCCGCTATGACAACAGAATGCATTTGGAACTTAATTTGGCGATATGACCGGAGGCGGCTTTATGCGCATTGACATAGAAAAACAGATTGCCGAGCATCAAAAGGTGATAACGCTTTTGCAGGAAACGCTGGCCGGGGAAATAGAGGCGGCGGCGCGACTGGCCGCCGGGGCGCTGAAAAACGGCAAAAAGCTCCTCTTTTGCGGCAACGGCGGCAGCGCCGCCGACTGCCAGCATCTGGCGGCCGAATTTGTGGGGCGTTTCCGCAAGGAGCGAAAAGGGCTGCCCGCCATCGCTCTGACTACGGATACTTCCATCCTGACGGCGGTGGGCAACGACTACGGTTTTGAGCGGGTTTTTGCCAGGCAGGTGGAGGCGCTGGGTGCGGAAGGGGACGTTCTTTTCGCCTTTTCCACCTCCGGCAACAGCCCCAACATCCTCCTGGCCGTGGAAGCGGCGAGAAAAAAAGGGCTGCGTTCCGTTGTCCTGACGGGCGGGGACGGGGGCGGCTTGAAAGCGGCGGGCGAAGTCCGCCTTAACGTGCCTTCGCCGGTTACCGCGCGGGTGCAGGAAGGACATATATTGATCGGACATATAATTTGCGCTCTGCTGGACGAATGAGGGATTGAAGGCAAACATGGAAGACAAAGAAACGGTGTGGGATTTTTTGACGCAAAAGGCCGGCCGGCTGAAGATAGCGGTTATCGGCGATCTTATGCTCGACTGTTATTATTACGGCAGCGTAGGGCGCATATCGCCGGAAGCGCCCGTGCCTGTCAACAAAGTCCTGCGCGACGCCCATAATCTCGGCGGCGCGGGCAATGTAGCCGCCAATCTCGCCCGTCTCGGCGCGTCCGTGTATATGTGCGGGGTCGCGGGGCAAGATGAAAACGGCGCCAAACTGTTAAACCTGCTTGATGTCAATCATATCGAAAAAAGCGGCGTCCTTTGCGCTGACGGGCGCAAAACCACCGCCAAGCTTAGGGTGATCGCGGCCGGCCAGCAGATGCTGCGGCTGGATTTTGAGGAAATAAAGGATTTAGACGCCGGGGAGGAAGCGGCGCTGCTTGGCTGGTTTGACCGCCTGCTGGCGGCCGGCGTTGACGGCGTGATCATATCCGATTACGCCAAGGGACTGTGTACGCCGTCTTTTTGCCGGCAGATCATAGCGCGCGCGGCGGAGCGCAAAGCCGTGGTATTGGTCGATCCCAAAGGCTACAGCTGGGAAAAATATGCGGGCGCCGATTTTATAACGCCTAATGTCAAAGAATTGGGCGAGGCCACGCACAGGAACCTTGATAACCTGACCGACGCGGTAAGCGCGGCGGCTATAGAGGCGATAAATGAATATAAAGTAAAATCCGTCCTGGTTACCCGTTCGGAAAAGGGCATGACTTTTGTGGCGGCAAAGGAGAGTTTCACCGTATCGGCGGCGGCGCGCGAAGTATACGACGTGTCCGGCGCGGGCGACACGGCGGCGGCCGTGCTGCTTTTGGCCGTGGCCGGGGGGTTGCCGGTAAAACAGGCCGCTTTTCTGGCAAACGAAGCGGCGGGCATCGTCGTGGGTAAGGCCGGTACCTACGCCATAAGCCGGGAGGAACTTTTAGATGCCCTGGCGGCGCAAAGATATAAAACAAAAGACAGCCGCCCCCTTACCTGGGAAGAAGCGGAAAAAGCGATCGGCGCCTGGCGGCGCGCGGGCGAACGGATCGTGTTTACTAACGGCTGTTTTGATATACTGCATACCGGACACGTCGTTTATCTGGAGAAAGCCGCAGCATTGGGCGACCGGCTGGTCATCGGCCTGAACTCCGACTCCTCGGTCAGAAAACTCAAAGGGGAGGCGCGTCCACTCGTGGGGGAAAACGACCGGGCGCGTCTGCTCTCGGCCCTGTCTTTTGTGAGCGCGGTGGTATTGTTCTCCGAAGAGACGCCGGTGAAACTTTTGGAACGGCTGAAACCGGACATACTGGCCAAAGGCGGCGATTACCGGCCGGAAGAGCTGGCGGGGCGCGAATACGCCCAGGAGGTGCGGATAATTGACTTTGCGGCAGGTTATTCTACAACCGGCTTGATAGGAAAAATTGCCGGCCTGTTAAGGGAGGGGAAATTATGATAATCGTTACCGGCGGCGCGGGATTTATCGGCAGTAATTTAGTAAAGGGTCTGAATGAGGCCGGGCGCAGCGACGTACTGATCGTGGACAACCTGTCCAATGCCGCCAAATGCCGCAACTTGAGCGGGTTGGACGCCATGGACATAGTGGACAAGGAGGACTTTGCCGCCGATCTTAAAAAGGGCGTTTACAATTATGAAGATATAGACGTCATCTTTCACCAGGGCGCCTGTTCGGACACGCTGGAAGATGACGGCCGCTATATGATGCGAAACAACTACGAGTACGGCAAACAACTTCTGAATTTTTGCCTGGAGCGCAAGATACCTTTTATTTACGCCTCTTCCGCCTCTGTTTACGGCGACGGCCAAAACGGCTTCCGGGAAAGCAAGGAATGTGAGCAGGCGCTCAATGTTTACGCCCTGAGCAAGCTTTTTTTCGACCGCTATGTGGAGCGGAAGCTGCCGCAGGCCCACAGCCGGGTGGTGGGCCTCCGGTATTTTAATGTGTTCGGCCCGCAGGAGAACCACAAAGGCAAAATGGCTTCCATGTGTTACAAAATGTACCGGCAGATGAAAGCGGACGGCGCGGTGCAACTGTTCGCCGGCACGGGCGGGTACGGCGACGGCGGGCAGAGCCGCGATTTCATCTATGTGAAAGACGTGGTCAAAATCAACCTTTTTTTCTGGCGCGCGGCCGTAACCAGCGGCGTTTTCAACTGCGGGACCGGCGAGGCCAATACCTTCAACGCGCTGGCAGGGGAAGTGCTTAAACATTTCCAAACCGGGCGGGTGGAGTACATCCCTTTCCCGGAAGCGCTTTCCGGCAAATATCAAAACCATACCAAAGCCGATACCGCCAAACTGCTGGCCGCAGGCTACCGCGGAGGATTTACGCCGCTCGCGCAGGCCGTCGGCGAATACTGTCGGCTGCTTGACGCCTCGGACGGCTATTTGCGATGAAACCGGCCGCCTTTTTCGACCGCGACGGCGTACTCAACGTCGAAAAACACTTTGTCTATAAACGGGAAGACTTTGAGTGGATGCCCGGCGCAATCGAGGCGGTCGGGCTTTTGAACAGGCGCGGCTACT
>JAISPA010000031.1 GCA_031275255.1 Acidaminococcales bacterium
GAAGCTGCAAGTAGAGCTTGCGCAGCTGAAATATACCCTGCCGCGGCTGGCCGGGCAGGGACTGGTTCTTTCGCGCCTCGGCGGAGGAATTGGAACGAGGGGGCCGGGGGAGACCAAATTGGAAACCGACCGGCGGCATGTCAGAAACAGGATCGCCGAAATAGAAAAAAATCTCACAAAAATAAAAAATGTGCGGCAGTTGCATCTGAAAAACCGCATCGAAGGCGGTAAACGGCTGGTTTCTTTTATCGGTTATACCAACGCCGGAAAATCGACTT
Organism: Acidaminococcales bacterium; assembly: GCA_031275255.1. Classification (GTDB taxonomy): domain Bacteria; phylum Bacillota; class Negativicutes; order Acidaminococcales; family JAISLQ01; genus JAISLQ01. Next base: position 279 of record JAISPA010000031.1, read on the forward strand.
TGCTTAATGCCCTGACCAACGCCGGCGTATATGCGGAGGATAAACTTTTTGCCACGCTTGACACTACTACCCGCAAACTGTTTCTGCCGTCAGGAAAAGAGGCGCTGCTGACGGACACGGTCGGGTTTATCCGCAAACTGCCGCATCAATTGGTCGCGGCTTTCCGGGCTACACTGGAAGAAGTGGTTCAGGCCGATTTGCTTCTTCATGTAATCGATGCCGCCAATCCTTTTTACCGCGAGCAGAGCGCCGCTGTTTACAAGGTGTTGGAAGAGCTTGGCGTGCATGAGAAAAAAATCATTACAGTGTTTAATACGGCGGACAAATTGCCGGCCGGCAATTTGTCCGTCCGCCTCCCGCGCGAAGAGCCGAGCGTTGCCGTGTCTGCCGTCAGCGGGGCCGGCCTGGCGGAATTGTTGGATCTTATTGATAAAACTTTGGAAAATTTCGCCGTGGAAGAAGAATTTCTCGTTCCTTACGACCAAAGCGCCGTAGCCGCCCATTTGCATGAGCGCGCGGAGGTGCTGGCAAAAAAATATACGGTCGGCGGCGTTTTGCTTAAAGTTTCCGGCGCGCCGGAAATATTGAAGGCTTTTGCGAAGTACAGGAGATAAAAGGGTTGGATCTGGACAATTTGGACAGGCAAATACGGGACGGACTTTCTGAAACTTTTGCCTGGCACGAAAAAACCGGTATTGAAAATACCCGCAAAATATTGCGGGAGTTCAAAAAAAATCAAGTCTCCGGGCATTGTTTTCATCCGGCCGGCGGCTACGGGTACTCTGATTTGGGGCGCGACCTGCTGGACAATATCTATGCCGGTGTTTTCAAAACGCAAAAAGCGATTGTGCGCACTCAGTTCGTTTCCGGTACACACGCGTTGTCCACTGTTTTGTTTGGGGTGCTGCGCTCCGGAGATGAGATGCTCTCGGTAACCGGGGAGCCTTATGACACTTTGCGCACGGTGATCGGCGCCCGCGTAAAACAAAAAGGTTCGCTCGCCGAACATGGAATAACCTATCGGGAAGTAGATTTTGACAGAAACGGCGAGGTTGACCTTGACAAGATAAAACGCGCGGTCGGCGCTAGGACAAGATTGGTCTACATCCAGCGTTCCTGCGGATATTCCATGCGAAAGACACTGCTGGTGGAAGAAATCGGCCGTATTTGCGAAACGGTGAAAAAAGCAAAACCTGATTGTATTTGCTTTGTGGATAATTGCTACGGCGAATTTGTGGAAAAAACAGAGCCGACCGAAGCCGGCGCCGATATAATGGCCGGCTCGCTGATAAAAAACCCGGGCGGCGGACTCGCGCCTTCCGGCGGCTATATAGCAGGGCGGGAAGAACTTGTGGAAATGGCCGGTTTTCACTATACGGCGCCCGGTCTCGGCAGCGCGATGGGCTCGGCGGGCGGCGATGCCCAAAAACTCTTGTATCAGGGCCTTTTTCTTTCCCCACATATAACCTTACAGGCTGTAAAAACCGCCATATACGCGGCGGCGCTTTTTTCGCGGCTGGGCTATCATGTGTCGCCGGACGAGCGCGCGGCGCGCGGGGACATAATACAGAGAATTAGTTTGAAAACGCGCGCGGCTCTTATCGCCTTTTGCCAGGCGGTACAGGAAAACTCTCCTGTTGACGCTTATGTGTCGCCGACGCCGGGGAAGGTGCCGGGCTATCAGGATGATGTAATAATGGCGGCAGGAACGTTTGTCCAGGGCGCTTCAATTGAATTGAGCGCCGACGGACCCTTGCGTCCGCCCTATACCGTTTATCTTCAGGGCGGGCTGACCTTTGAGCACGGCATCCTGGCTCTTTTGGCTTGCGCAAAAAATATCGCCAAATCTTAATTAAATAAAGGATATTTTACTTTTTTCGAGAAATAATAATATTATTCATGTAACGGCAAAGGGATGGGTTATGTATCTGGGATTGCCATTGACGGCTGTTATGGCGGTAATAATAATAGTATATTTTCTGATAAACAGGCTCGGAATTGCGATCAAATTCGTCCCGCTTTTGACATGCGGGGTAGTGGGGCTTTTTTTAGGGCTTGTGCTGCCAAGGTTTCTTGCGCCGCAGTTGAGCATGGCGGGAACTATTTTGTTGGTTCTTTTTTTCATGTTTGTGTTGTCGGTTGTTTTGGCGTGGATTTTTGGCCGGGGAGAATATGCCGAACTTCCGGACAAAGCCCGCGGCGGCGTTTTTAAAGTCGATGAGGCGGCCGCCGTTTTGCCGCCGGCTGCGGATAACGCTGAACAGTCGGCAACGGAGGCAGAATCCGCCGCATTTTCAACAGCCGCCGCTATTACTTTTAAAGACGGCGCCGGGAAGCAGCCGGAAGACGATTATTTATTAAACGACGGGTTTGAACCCACGTTGTTGAACGCCTCCAGTTTCAATGTCCTGCGTTACGCCGAACCTGTACTCGAAAAAATCGCCGCAAGGGTTTTTCCCGGTAAAGGAAAAATAAGACTTTCCAGTCACAGCGAAAGTTTTAAGGAGAGCGGAGCCGCTGTTGCCAGAGAGTACAACTTGGCTTGCGACGGCATGGCCGCGGCCGGCAAGGATATCGTTTCCTACGGCGATGATTATAAATACAGTTGGTTTTTGCAGACCGGCGAAAGGATTATGGCCGTCCTGACCGGTTGGAAGCTGGCAGTGCCCGCCGGCCGTGAAATTAGCACAATAAGCGCAAAGGAATCAGAACCGGCGGACGGGGCTGACGAGGCAATCTTGGCCAGTGATTATCATTTGCCATATCAAAATATTGACAGCGAGTTAGAGGCAACCGAATATGTTGCGGCAGGTGAGGATGTTTCCGTATACATCGGTTGTTTGGCCGACGTTCCTTCCTGGGCGGCGGCCGTCGGCGGGCGGGGACAAGATGATCTTGTTTATGGCGGCTGCTTAAATTTTACTGATTGTTATGACGAACAATCAGATTGCTCTGATGTGGATAAAATGCATTTAAACCAAAAACCAATCGGCGGGGAAAGCTATGCGAAAAAAACGGAGAGCATGATTGCGGCAGGACCTGCGCCAATTTGTCCCTGCTTGGCGGCTGGCGGGGCGGAGCAAGGATTAGTCACGACGGCTGCTGAAACATACAGCGGAGCGAACGCCGAATATGGCTTTGCCCGGGACGGACAAATGGCGGAGGCCGAAACATGCGGCGGAGCAAATGCCGAAGGCGGCTTTGCGCAAGAGGAACAGGAATTTCCGCCCGCCGCTGAAATACACAGGGTTTTACCCGCCGATGGACCATGCCGCTTGACGCCGGAGAAAGAGTCCTGCCATACCCTGGGCGATAAGGCTTGCGCGGGCGCTGCGCAGAGTCAAGAAAGCGGATTGTTTGAACAGCCGCAATACGCTTATACGCAAAAACATTGCCAGGACGAAGACTTGCCGTATAAACGGCCGGGAGATGAGGGAATAAAAGTGATGGAGAAAAATGCGGAACAACCGCCGTCGCCAATACAAGTACCCAAATCTGATTCGTTTGATGACCTTTTGGATTTTGCCTTTGCGCAGAAAGAACAGGGAAATTGGGACAATGCGTTGCTTTCTTTGCAAATGGCCTATGCGATGTACCCCAGGAATGAGTTCGCTTTGCTCATAATAGTAGAAACGGCGAACATCTACAAACAAATGGGCAATTACGACATGGCGATCGCGGAATTGCAAAAAGGTATTGAAAAAATAACCGCTGAAAACATGCGGCATGATTTTATTCTTAATATAGGTTATTTGCGCATAATCAAAAACATTTTGAAAACTAACGGCATTGCCTTATTGCCTTATAATGAAATACCTGATAAAGTAAAAGAGGACATTGAAAAAGAGTATCTTGAGTGGAAAAGTTTATCAAAGTAGTAGCGGCCTTTATTTTTTGATAGTATATAAATTATGCAGGAGGGAATTTTTAAATGAAAAAATCTGTTGAAATAATCGGGTTGCCGATTGTTAGCTTGGTTGACGGCGAAGAAGCCGGTACTGTAAAATCGCTGGTGATTGACGCCGCAGAAGCCGCCATTGCCGCTATTGTCGTTGAGGACGGCAAGTCCTACAAAGGCGCGAAACTTATTCATTTCAACGATGTTTCGGGCATTGGTGAATCGGCTTTGACCATTGAGAAAAAAAGCGTCATTAATGAATTGGCAAAAGTTCCCGAACTCGAAAAGCTTTTGGAAGCGAACGTTAATGTTATTAATACAAAAGTATTAAGTAAAAAAGGCCAGATAAAAGGTACCATCATTGAAGTATATTTTGACCCGGAAACAGGGAAAATAGTCGAATGTCACGCTAAAAGCGAAAGCGGCAATGATTTTACTATAACCGCGAAACGTATTTATACGCTTGCCGCCCAAATAACCGTAATCGCGGAAGATAATGAGGAAATCAGCGACAAGCCCGCCCCGGCAGTAAAACCGACTGCCGCCGCTGTCGCCGCGCCCGTTTACAGCGACCCTGACGTGCCGGCGTCGCAGCCTGCAGAGGAAAATGTCGGCGACGCCGCGATTAAAGACGCCACAAAGAAATTTGAAGATCGCCAAAGGACATTTATGATCGGTAAAAAGGCCAATCGGAAAATTGTAACTGATAACGGCGTTGAAATAATTAACCAAGGCGAAGAAGTTACCGATGAAGTCATTCAGAAGGCAAAAGCCGCCGGTAAATTTGTAGAACTTTCAATGAGTTTGCAGTAAAAATGCGATTTTTTACCTTTTAAATAGGGATGAAAAAATTGCCGGGACTTGCGAAAATAAACCTCAAATTTTTCACCATAATTTTTCTGTCTTTGTTTTTGGTAACCGTTGCAGGCATAGTTGCGTTAAACAGCAGCTATGCCTTGAGTAATTCTATCTGCGGCGGCGTAAGGGCCGCTGGTGTCGAGTTGGGCGGCCTTGCGCAGACGGAAGCGGAAACGGCCGTCGCCGCGAAAATCAAAAAAATTTACTCTCAGCCAGTACTTATCTTGAAACATGATGAACAAAGCTGGCCGGTTATGGCGCAGGATATTGATTGCCGGGTTGATGTAAAAGACGTCGTCGGCAAAGCATATCTTGCCGGACGGGAAGGAAACGCCCTGGAACGCTTGCGGGAGCGTTTTTACATTTACAATAACGGCAAAGATATAGCTTTTGAAGTTTTGTATGACCAGGGAAAATTAAAAAAAATAATTTTCGAAATTGCCAAAACTTTAAACAGGGCGGCCTGCAACGCTGCGGTAAAAATTGTTGACGGCAGGCAGGAAATCACTCCGGAAATAAAGGGAATCAATATAAACGAAACAGAACTTTTTGCCTTGGCTTCCGAAGCTATTTCTAAAAAAAAGCGTTCTGTTTTGCTGCCCGCCGTGATCACGCAACCGGATATCACCCAAAAAGATCTCGTCAATATTCGTGATGTTTTGGCTTCCTATACCACCTATTTTGAATCTTCGGCCGCCGACCGCACGCATAATGTCGTTCTGGCGGCCGGATACCTTGACGGCGCTTTGGTGCGCCCAGGCGATATATATTCTTTCAATAAAGGTATAGGGCCGCGTACTGTCGAAATGGGCTACCGTGACGCGCCTGTATATATCGGCGAAGATATTGTGCCGGGGGTAGGCGGTGGAATATGCCAGGTAAGCAGCACTTTGTATAACGCAATATTATTGGCTGACCTGCAGTTGACCGAACGTGAAAATCATTACCGTCCGGTGCCTTACGCTCCCTTGGGACGGGACGCTACCATTGCCGGCGATATCATAGACCTGAAATTCAAAAACACCTCGTCCGGCAACATCTATATTCGCGGCATTGTGGCGGATAACAAGATGACGATAGAGATATTGGGAGAAAAAGCGACCGGGTTTCCTTCCATCAAAATAGTTACCGACAATGTTCGGGTTATCAAATATAAGACAATTGTCCGGAAAAGCGCCAAAATGAACCCTGACGAGGTCAGGGTGGAAAGAACAGGGGCAAACGGTTACCGTGTAACAACATACCGGCTGAAATATCAAGATAATAAATTGATTGCCCGCGAGAAACTTTATGACGATTATTATCCGGTTGTGGACGAGATCGTGCAGGTAGGCGCCAATAGGGCGGACGGTGATTTAATTGCCACTATGCCGAATCTTTGAGCTAAGCTTCATTGCGCAGGAGTAGAACTTCCCGCTACGCTGAATGAAGTCTCGTCTAATTTATATTGCGCCTCAATTAAAATCATATCATCTTCTTTGCGGCTATTTGCCATACTGTTTTATTGCAAATCTCCGGATGCCTGTGTTTTGCGTCTCGCAGGGCTACAAATCAGCTCGCAAATCTTATCCATGTTTTAACCGGGGAACAGTATTACGGAAAATCCGCTCAAAATACGAACAATGAGGTAGTGTGAATACGTCTCGGTGCGCCTTCAAAGCAATTTTTGAAAATCAGCGCAAACCCGCATGAAACAAGGTAAAAAACAGCAATACATACGGCTATTTCCGCGGCAGGGGCGAGGCAGGCTTAGCCCCCTATGAATGTCTTGCCGAGCGGTCGGCTGTGTGTTGGAACATTAACAATCAAATAACAATCAACGCCATCTCCCTATTACCCGCGCCAAAAGATCGGTGCGCAGCCGGTGAATATAGCTGTTTTGGGATTTTGCATGCTTCGCACCGCGAAACGCACGGCGCAAAAGTAGGATTTTGCCGCAGGGCGGGATAAGTTTTATTGCAGAATTACGAGCAGGTAACATTTTGTAAAGAATGTTACCTGCTCGTTTTATATTTTTGCGGTAAATACGGTCTTTTTCTGATTTACTATTTTTTTGTTTTTTCAAAAAGCCATAGCATATATAGACAATAAACCGCTTGTTGACGGCTATTTTTATTTACGAGCAGGTAACATTCTTTACATTATGTTGCCTATCGTGATACGCAGCCGGAAAACTGTAGCCGGCAAAGGTTTTTTGTTTCTTGCCGGCATTAATTATAGCACGGGCGCAATGTCCGTCATTTTTCACGATTGCTGTTTTTAGCGGATTATTGCAAAATATATCTTTAATTTTTCAGTAGAAATAATACTGCAGCAAAATAAAAAGCAATTGATGCTGTTCCCCGGCTAAAATCACGGATAAGATTTGCGAGCTGATTTGCCGCCCTGCGAGGCGCAAAAAATCCTCGCCATTCACTGACAACCTTTAGGTGTTACAAGGTATTAGCTGTGCTATATGCACAAATATATATTACACGCAACGGATTTTTTTGTATATAATGCAACTACCTTTTTCGGCATTGATTTTATATTATTAGTAACAACATAATTTTGCCTCCGCAGTATAGGTTTTGCCCGCAGGTAGCACGCGGATTTGGCAATTATGGCGATTACACGAAAATACTAATTTAAGGAGGTTTTTGTATGGGATTTAAAGATCTGAGAAGTTTTCTCGCAAAACTTGAACAAGAAAAGCAATTAGTGCATTATCGCGATTTGATACAACCGTCTCCAGATATTGGTCGTATCAGCCGCGCCGTATCCAACATGGGCCATAATGGGCCAGCGGTTATTTTTGACAATATCGCCGGTTACAAAGGCAAGAAATTGGTAGTAGGAGTGCACGCGTCTTGGGCCAACCATGCACTTTCTTTTGATTTACCAAAAGAAACCAAAATACGGGAACAGTTTTTCGCTGTATCGGAAAAATGGGATAAATATCCAGGAGAGGTAACTTATATAGATTCTAACAAAGCGCCTTGCCATGAAGTAGTTTATGATAAAAATATCAATCTTTACGAACTATTGCCTCTATATCGCATCAATAATCTTGATGGCGGCTGTTATTTGAGTAAA
>JAISPA010000121.1 GCA_031275255.1 Acidaminococcales bacterium
CAGTGCCTGCGCCTATATAGCGAATATAGTTGCTCCACAATCCCCAATGATCGAGCTCGGCGATCGGCTGGCTGGCAGGATAGATTGCGCCCGGGGCAAGAGAACCGAAATAATAGATCAGCGGCATCGCCACAAACCATCCAATAAATGCGCCGGACAGCATGCAGATCGAAATACGCACGCCGACGAGGTACCCAACTCCGAGCAGGGCCGGCATCACATCCATGCCAAAGCCGACGCCTTTAAAACCCGGCCATGACCAATCCACCTCCGAAGGGAACAATTTCAGCCCGTCCGAAAGGAATTTATAAACAGCGCTCATGCCAAGCCCCGCAAAGATCATCCTTGCCCGGCCGCCACCTTGTTCGCCCGCGAGCAGGACTTTTGAACAAGCCATACCTTCCGGATAGGGCAACACGCCGTGTTCTTTCACAATGAGCGCCCGCCGCAGCGGGACCATGAACATCACGCCTAAAATACCGCCCGCCAAGGCGATGGCGCTAATCAGGAGATAGTCCGGCGTCCCTGTTTTCCACTCCGAATACCACAGGAAAAGCACGGGCATAGTGAAAATCGCGCCGCCCACGAGAGCTTCTCCAGAAGAACCAATCGTTTGCACCATATTATTTTCGAGAATGGAATCGCGTTTCAAGATGATGCGCATAATGCCCATTGAAACAACAGCGGCCGGAATTGACGCGTTGATCGTCATCCCGGCGTGCAGCCCCAGGTAAGCGTTCGCGCCGCCGAACACTATAGCCAGCGCCATACCGCAAACAATCGAAAAGCCCGTCAGTTCCGGCAGTACCTTGTCGGCGGAAATAAAAGGTTTATAAGTTCCGTTGCGTGTTTCAACATCTGCTTCGCTACCTGCTCCGTTATTCATATCTTCGCCTTTCTCAGCCAAGCGCCAAAGTTTCATGTAGCCAACGCCAATCTGTGGCAACGCAATTCTAACATACGGCGGATGCCTTTTCAAGGCGCAAATGAGATCATTCCCTTTCCCGTTATGTATTGCCTGATTCTCGCCAGATGCTCCTTGTTCTCCATGCTTATTTTCGCATATGCGCGCGCCAGCAGTAAAATATCGACGTCCCGGAAAACATCCGCCAACTTAAAATCAGGCAAACCGTGCTGCCTTGTGCCGAAAAATTCGCCCGCCCCGCGTAGCCGCAAGTCTTCTTCCGCCAGGGTAAACCCGTCGCTGTATTTGCTCAGCAAAGAAAGGCGCTCCATAGTTTCTTTCGACGTATTGCCGCTGATCAGCGCACAATAAGATTGAAACCCGCCGCGCCCTATGCGCCCGCGCAATTGGTGAAGCTGCGCCAATCCAAACCTTTCCGCCCCTTCCACAATCATCAGCGTAGCGTTGGGAACATTTATGCCAACTTCAATCACCGTCGTACTGACCAGCGCCTTTATTTCACCGCGGATGAAAGCCGACATTACCGCGTCTTTTTCCGATGCCTTCATCCTGCCGTGCAAAAGCGCCGCCGGAATATCCTGCAAAAAATTGTTTTTTAATTCCGCGAAAAGTTTAGACGCCGACAAGGCGTTTACCTTATCGGACTCGTCAATAAGCGGACAGACGACGTAAGCCTGCCTGCCGATTTTTATCTGCCGGATCAGTCCTTTATATACCTCGCCGCGTTTTTTCTCGTTATAGCATAAAGTGATCACCGGTTTGCGGCCTGGCGGCAACTCCTTGATCAGCGAGACGTCCAGGTCGCCGTATACTGTCAGCGCCATGGTTCTGGGTATTGGCGTGGCGGTCATTACCAGCGCATCCGGCATGTTATCGCTTTTGCCGGCGAACCCGGCCCTCTGCCTGACGCCGAAACGATGCTGTTCGTCGGTTACCACCAAAGACAAATGGGCAAATTTTACATTTTCTTGAATAAGCGCGTGCGTCCCGATTATTATATCTATATGGCCGCTTTGCAATTCGTCAAGGATCGCCCGGCGCTCGGCCGGCGGCGTAGCGCCGGTCAAAAGCGCGATGTTTATCGGGAGGTCTTTTAATATAGCCTTTAATGTGCCCAAATGCTGGAGCGCCAATATTTCCGTCGGCGCCATCATGGCGCCCTGAAACCCGCTCTCGGCCGCTTTGACCAAAGCAAGCACGGCAATAATGGTCTTGCCGGAACCAACGTCCCCCTGCAACAGGCGGTGCATGGGGGTTATGTCCTCCATATCGCTTTCAATTTCCTGCCATGCTCTTTTTTGCTCCGCTGTAAGTTCAAACGGAATGGAGGCAAGAAGTTTTTTTATTTTCTCGCCGCTTACGCCATGTTTGCAGCCCCGGTTGTTCTTTTTCACCATATTCCGGTAATACAAAAGCCCGCACTGCATCATGTACAATTCTTCAAACGCCAGCCGCCGCCTTGCTTTAGCGAGCATAGACCAGCCGTCAGGGTAATGGATGTTTTTCAAGGCTTCCCGCCGGTTTAAAAATCCGTTTTCTTTTATTATGCCGTCAGGTATGGTTTCCGGCGCCGTTTCCTCGGTCAGCATTTCTGTCGCCTGTTTGGTCAGTCCGCGCATAAAGTTTTGCGTAAGCTGCCCGGCAAGGCTGTAAACAGGCAATATGGCCGAACCCGCGCCGCCGGTGAATTCATCCTCCGCTTCCACTATCGCCTCGGTAATAATTTTTGCCTGACTGGTTTTATCCTGCTGTACTTTGCCGGAAATTACCAAAGGCAGGTTGTTGTGGAAATTTTTTACCTTGTATACCTGTGTTCCGAAAAAATATATCTGCGCGTAAGCGCCGCTGTCGTCCGTTACCCGCATCAGCGCGTATTTTTTGCCGCGGGCGGACTTTTTATGATAAAGGCCGGCGACCCGGCCGCGAAATATCTGCCTTGCGCCGTCCTCCAATTCGTTTATGGCCTTTATATTGCCATAATCAATATAATGCCCCTGGCGGGGAAAGTACAAAAGAAGGTCATTGAGTGTGACAATACCTGCTTCGGCGAGATACTCGGCGCGTTTTTTGCCGACATTTTTCAGCACAGCGACAGATTTATTGAACGGCATAAATTCTCTCCGGCGTCATAAAGATAATTCTTGCTTTTATTTATCATAATGTGTTAAAATTGATACGTTGCTCTACAAATTACTTTCCTTGGTCAGAAGGAGGTGTGATAAATGGCGAAAGTCTGTGAAGTTTGCGGTAAAAGTGAAATGTCCGGCTGTACGGTAAGTCATTCCAACCGGCATACCAAACGCACATGGAAACCCAACATCCAACGGGTGCGGGCTAAAGTCGGCGATGAAACAAAACGAGTTAACGTCTGTACAAGCTGTCTGCGTTCAGGAAATATTAACAGATCTATCTGAAAAACGATCAATTATTAAGGAAACTGTATTCAAAGTGAATACAGTTTTTTATTTTTACAATATGATTAATTATTTTACAATATAATTAATTATACACCAAAATATTCACAAACAAAACCATACCGGAAAAAGCGGCGACCGGCGCAATTTTAACGCGTTCGTGGCCGCCGCCTGTTGACTGACCAAAACAACCGGCGTTTGGTGGGAAATAACACAAAAGCCAGAAAACCTGGCTTTTAAAACATGGCTCCTTGAGCAGGACTCGAACCTGCAACCACTCGGTTAACAGCCGAGTGCTCTACCATTGAGCTATCAAGGAAAAAAACCGGCAGCTACCTATTCTCCCGGGCCGTTTCCAGCCAAGTACCTTCGGCGTTTGAGGGCTTAACTGCTGTGTTCGGGATGGGCACAGGTGGGGCCCCTCAGCTGTCGCCACCGGATTA
>JAISPA010000154.1 GCA_031275255.1 Acidaminococcales bacterium
CGCTTGCGTTCGGACGGCGTAAGTGCCACAACGTATTTTTTGTTCATCTGCTGCACCCCTTTCCTTGTTCACGATTGAGTACAGCATAACGATAATATATAACTTTGTCAATGTACTAGGCGCAAAACACAGACGAACCCGGGCATGATGCTTGGTCATCCTTGACATTCAAAGGTTCGGCGAGTATTTAAAGCAAAGCAATATAGCAAATAAGCCGCAAAGATGCCACGATTTTAGCCGGGGAACAGTATTAAACAGGAGCCTTGAAAATCATGGGTAACTTTTCATCCTTTGAGGAGCTTTTTGCCACTAAACCAAGTCTCTCCGGCGAGTCAAGCCCGCCCATTCGAGGACAAGTCATCCCTGGGTCCGGCGCGGACGCGGCTGACCCTTGCGGGCAAGCTATGCTTGCCCGCAAGGGGGCGAGCCTGCGGCAGGAGCCGGCTCTTCCGCTGCATGAAGTCTCGTTCCATGAAACATCCCGCCTTTGGCTGACACCGCTTAAAAAAGGCGATTTTTCCGCTCTCTCCGGCTTGTGGCGGGAACTTTACGGCCAAAGCGCAGGCGAAGGACGGCGGATGTTCAAATTCAGCCAAAAAAACCAGGCGTCATGTAAAATGGCGCTCTGGCTGCTCCGTTTAAAAGCTGCCAATGCGCTTATCGGCGCCTGCGAATTTAACCGGATAGATATAAACGCCGGCCAGGCGTACATCGGCTGTGCGTTGAAAAAATCCTTTCAAAATCAGGGATATATGTACGAGGCCCTTCGCGCCGTAATAGGATATAGCTTTGCGCATGGCGGATTTGCCGCCCTGTACGCGGACATCGCCAAAGACAACCGCCCGTCTCTTTCGTTGTTCGCAAAACTTGGCTTTACGCCGGCCGGGCGGGATGATTCGTCCTGGCGGCCAAACGGCGCCCTGCGTTTTTGCTTGTCCCGTGAAAGGGCGACGAGCCATGCCGGTTGTTTCACGTAAAGATTCGAAAGATAAGGGCAACGGAAAAAGGCGGGGACTTTCTACGCTAGCGTAGAAAGTCCCCGCCTTTTTTGCCGCAATAAACTTTGTATTTATTTTATACTGCTACATTATACTGTTCCCCGGCTAAAATCATGGATAGGATTTGCGAGATGACTTGCCGCCCTGCGCGGCGCCAAACGCAGGCAATATCCGTAGGGGCGAGGCTTGTGCAATCCAAGGACGGATAAATGCCGGACACGCCACGGACGGCTGGTGTCCGGCCTCGCCCGCATGGCTGTATCAAAACTTTGAAACGCGCAGCTTCTTGCTTTTTAATAATGTGATTTTTGCTCAGGTAAGTATTACGACTGTTCTACCGCGTGAACGCTGATCTGCCGGTCAAAGCGCCCGCGGCGCTCAATCGCGACTCTGCCTGATATTTTCGCGAACAGGGTATGGTCACGGCCGATCCCGACATTGTTTCCGGGATAAAACTGGGTGCCGCGCTGGCGCACAAGTATACTGCCGGCGGTAACTATCTGGCCGGCGTGCCTTTTCACGCCCAGGCGTTTGGATTGGCTGTCGCGCCCGTTGCGCGAGCTGCTGACCCCTTTTTTATGCGCAAACAGTTGCAGATTAAATTTAAACATGGCTTTCACCTCCGATATTCCGCCAGTTCCAGGCTGTTCCTATATGTTCCGGCTATTTCCGTCAATCCCAAAAGCATCGTTTCCAAAATGGCGTCTGTTTTGTCGTTCGGGGCGTCTTTTAAGGTGAAGAACAACAAGGCCGGCTGCTGACTGACCTCGTAGTCAAGCCGGATTCCGGCATATCGGCCCAACCCTAAAAGCGCCGTTTCCGTAAGCGCGGACACAGCCGCGCAAACAATATCCTGGCCTTTTTCGCCCGCCCCAGCGTGGCCGGTAACTTCACAGGCCACAATCCGGCCGCCGTTACGCCAGATTTTGACTTTTATCATCAGGCGTCAATTTTTTCGATTTCGACTTTGGTAAAAGGTTGCCGGTGTCCTTGGCGGCGGCGATAATTGGATTTTGCCTTATATTTGAAAACAAGTATTTTTTCGCCTTTGCCCTGTTCAAGCACCTTTGCTTTGACACTTGCGCCTTCCAGCAAAGGCCGGCCGATCTTTACCTGTGAATCGTCGGCACAGACAAGCACTTGGTCGAAGATGACCGTTTCGCCCTCGGCGGCTTCCAGTTTTTCCACCGAAATAGCGTCGCCTTCGCTGACTTTGTATTGTTTGCCGCCTGTTTTGATGATTGCGTACATTAGGTGTTCACACCTCCTTCAAACATAAACTCGCCGGATACGGTACCGCTCAAGGCGGGTTTGGAAGAGTATCCGCAGTAAAGGCCGCAGATACACGATTATGACCTCTCCGCGCGGTTAGGCGATACGACCGTACGGCTGCGCATCGTCCAAAAAAACCGGGGATGAAATTAATCATCCAATAGGCCTACGCCAAGATAATATATCATTTATTGACCTTTTTGTCAAATATACGGGTTTTCCGGTTTTACAAGTTCGTGTCAAGTTAATGCCGGGGTTTTTACAAGGACAGTTTGAAGAAACCGACATTAACTTGACAAGGACAGTTATTCATCCGCCGCTCTATCCTCTTGATACCGTTGTCATTGTACTTACCTATGTCCGCGCCCTTGGGAACGAACATCAATATCAGGGTTATCAAACACGGGAGGGGCAAGCCCCTCCCCTACATCTATTGTACGCCTGTCGCGCCCCAACTGTGGGGCGATCTCCCTTGCCCGTGTACTTTACTTTGTACAACGCCTCTATTTGGTATCGCTCTTTTTCGCTTAATACGGTTCCCCGGTTAAAAGCATGAATAAAATTTGCGAGATGGGCTGCCGCACTGCGAGACGCAAAACGCAGGCGGTTATGGCGGCGTGTGCGGCATGTATTTTGACAAACCTGCCGCCGGGGACCCGGCAATTGTTTTTCAAGCATCTTCATTTTTTGTTTTTCACAATACCGTAGCGCTGCATTTTGTTGCGCAGGGTCGTTCTGGTAACGGCAAGCTCGTCGGCCGCCCTGGAAATATTATAGTTATACTTTTCCAGGCAATCGACGATGACCTTTCTCTCGTTATTCTCCAGCGTCCAGGATATCGGCTCGTCGCTTCTGTTGTTGATTATTTCGTCAGGCAGGTCTGTAACGTCGATATAATTTTTGGGTGAAAGAAGGATGATTCTTTCTATTGTATTTTTCAATTCGCGTACATTGCCCAGCCATTCGTAGTTGACAAGCAATTGCATGGCATCGTCCCGGATGCCCATTATGGGAGATTTAATACGTTCTTTGTAAAAACTGATAAAATAATCAACAAGTAAAGGTATGTCCTCCCGCCTCTCCCGCAAGGGCGGTAAATATATTGGTATGATATTCAATCGGAAAAACAGATCCATACGGAAATGGCCTTTGGCAATTTCCGCCTGTAAGTCTTTATTTGTTGCGGCAATAATCAAAGCGTCAAAATCAAGTTCCTGGATTCCGCCTACCCGCCGGTATTTTTTGTTTTCCAGCACCCGCAGCAGTTTGGCTTGCAGTTCCAGATCCATATCGCCTATTTCGTCCAAAAACAGCAAACCTTTATTGGCTTTGTCCAAAAGGCCTGCCTTTGGATTGCGCGCTTCGGTGAAAGCACCTTTTTCATAGCCAAAAAGTTCGCTTTCCTGAAGTGTTTTAGGTATGGCGGCGCAGTTTAGCACGACAAATTCTTTGTCGCCCTGAAAACTTTGTTTGATAAAATTGGCGATAACTTCTTTTCCCGTACCGCTTTTGCCTTGAATGAGGATGTTTGTGTTGTGCCGGCTTTGCACGATACGCGCAATGGTTTCCTTGATAAGATGCACCTGCTTGCTGCTGCCGATAAAAAGATTTTCTTCAAGGGTGCTGATGGAAGCGCGTTTCTCAATGAAACCAAGTACGTTTTCAATGGACGCGGATACTTCTTTGATGGAAAAAGGTTTGGTGAAATAGTCATAAGCGCCCATTTTCATAGCTTTGACGGCAAGTTTTACTTCGTTCATAAAAGTAATCATGATGACAAGGGTGTTGATTTTGGATTCGTTGATTTTCGTCAGCACGTCCAGGCCGCTGATGCCGGGGAGGCGGATATCGACAATGGCAAGGTCAATATGGTCGTTGCGCAGGATTTCCATGCCCTTTTCTCCCGATTCGGCTGTCAATACCTGCACGTTTTTCAATTTTAACAGTTGTATTTTCAAAGAATGCCTTATGCTTATTTCATCGTCAATTATCAATATTTTCATTTTTATCTACCTTCTTCATCGCCGGATCAGGCCGGCAGGGAAACAATAAAGCTGCTGCCGTGGCCGATCTGGCTTCGTACGCTGATGCTGCCACTGTGGTCCCTGATGATTTTGTCGGCAATGGAAAGGCCGAGTCCGTTGCCTGATTCTTTTGTGGAATAAAACAAGTCGAATATTTTTTCTTTGTCTTCATCTATTATACCTTCCCCATTGTCGGTAAAAGCAATTAAAACACGGTCGTTTTCTTTGTAAATCTCAATAGTTATCAGCCCGTTGGCCTTGACCGCCTGCACGGAGTTGCTCAGGATGTTGATGAAAGCCTGTTTTATGCCTCTGCGGTCGATGCGGACAAAAGGGTTGGGTATGAGACAGTCAAATTTTAAGGTTATGTTTTTCGTCTTGATTTCCATTTGCAGGATGTTCAATATCTCACAGATAATTTGCTTTAGGTTGGACACGGCGTAAATGGGAGAGTTTTGGCCGGCAAAATGCAGATAATTTATTACTATTTCATTCAGGTCTTTAATTTCTTTATGCACCAGTTCAATAATTTCAGTTTTTTGCTTTTCGTCCGCTTCTTCATGAACTTCCAGCAAATTCGCGAGGCCCGCGAGGGGATTGCCTATTTCGTGGATGATGGAAGAAGTGAATTTGCCGAGAGCGTTAATACGATCTTCTCGTTTCAGCCGTTCTTCCATGACTCGCTCATTTTCCACATTTTTGAAGAAAAAAACAAAACCGTCGTAGCTGCCTTCAGCATCCCGCACGGTAGAAATATTTATTAGGCAGCGGATGCGTTTACCGTTGCTGCGGCAAATTTTTTGTTCAAAATCGCCGCTGATGTTTTTGCCGGATTCGACAACATCATCAATCGTGCCGGCAAGATCAATCTGCAGGGTTTGATAAAACTTCTCTACAGATATTCCCAGAAAAAGCTTTTTGGAATAGCCGGTGATATTTTCCAGCGCGTTGTTGTAGATAATGATAATATCGTTTTTTACTACCATGATGCCGTTACTGGCGCTCATAATAATATTGTTCAGAGACCGCTGGAGCTCGTTCTCGCGCAACAGGGATTTTTCCAGCTGCAATATCTTATCGTCAAGTTTGCCGGCCATTTCTTTAAAGGCTTTGTATAAATCGCCAATTTCATTTTGGTATTCATCGGCGAAATTGTTGTTGTCAAATTTCCCTTGTCCGAGTTTTTGCACACTGCTGACAAGTTTTTTTATTGGCACGGTTATGTGCCGTACCAGTAAGAGGCCTATGAGCAGGCTTATAACCAATGTACCGAAAATTATACTGCGCAGGCGGTCAGCCAGGGTATATACTTTTTCCAGGACGGTTTCCTCGCTCTGTTCCAGCATGATCATCCAGCCGAGGTCGCTGACGTAGGTGATAGCGTCATAATAAGTCTGGCCGTTTCTTATAATGATGCCGATACCT
>JAISPA010000049.1 GCA_031275255.1 Acidaminococcales bacterium
TCAAAAAGGGAAGCGGGTGTAAAGATGAAGCAGCAAACCTTCGCCGACATAGAATACGCGAGCCGCAAGCGGCAAACCAAACGGGACGAATTCCTGAAAATCATGGACGAAATCATCCCATGGGAAGAATGGGTTTCTATAATAAAGCCGTTTTACTTCGACAACACCGTCGGGCGCCCGGCGCGCGGCATAGAGATCATGCTGCGGATGTTTCTCCTTGAGGCGTGGTTCAACTTGTCGGACGAAGGCGTAGAGGATGCTATCTACGACAGTTATGCCATGCGAACGTTTATGAACCTGGACTTCAGCCGGGAGCAAGCCCCTGACTCCACGACGCTGTGCAAATTCCGTAAACTGCTGGTAGACAACAACCGGCAAGATATTCTTCGAGGCCATAACCCGTGCGTTGGAAGAGCATGGGTACATAATGCGCGGTGGGACAATCGTTTACGCTACGATAATTGAAGCTTCAAGCTCCACGAAAAACCGGAACAGGAAGCGTGACGGCGAAATGCATCAGACGAAGAAGGGGAACAAATGGCATTTCGGGATGAAAGCCCACACAGGCGTGGACGCGGGAACGGGCTATATCCACAGCGTCGCGGCAACGGCGGCAAACAAGCATGACATAACCGAAGCACACAAACTCATTCGCGACGACGACGAAGCCATCTACGGCGACGCCGGGTACACAGGGCTTGAGAAGCGCGAGGAAATAAAGTCTGCCCGCGGAAGTCGCGAATTGAATACCGGATTAACAAACGTGCCGGCAAGACGCGCAAAATGCCGGGAGGCTTTGCGCAAGCGTTTGAACGGGAGTTGGAGAGGCGAAAGTCTGTGGTGAGGGCCAAGGTTGAGTATGCATTTTTGCTTATAAAACGCACGTTTGGCTATCGCAAAACGGTATACAGGGGCATAGCGAAAAATCTCCACAGGCTGCACGTTTTGTTCTTTAGCGCAAACCTGTTGATGTGCGCGAGGTCGGGGGGCTGGCGGCCCGTGTAGGCCGGCAAGGGAGTAGTGCGCCCTTTTGCCGTCGGAAGTTCGGTTTACGAGGATGAAACTGCTTGATCAGGCAAGTTTTGTATCTCGTTTGCCTGTTTTGCCACAAAGATTTCCGCTATTGTTTTTAATCGGTATTTTAATCAGCAGTTACTAAGATATCATTATAGTTCGTTCTGATAAGGAAAAATTGTTTTGAATTCTTTTAAAAATAAAAATTCCAAAAGAATAATTCTCATAATAATATTGCTATTACTTCAATTCCAGCATTTTCCATTGCTTGCAAAGGGCGCTTCCTCTGTCCCTTCCGCTCCGTATGTAAGGGGCGGTCCACCTATTAATAATCCACGACCTCCTGTGACGGACGATGCAAATAATGGTATCGGCGACAAAAACGCTACTTCACAGAAAAATAAAGTTGCTGAAAGATATGATGCGAATATTGCCGACGAACAGGTTTCTGATTTATATAAAAAACCGATAACACAAGTTTTCCCAAATGAAATAGCAGTTAAAAATGGCTTGGTTTCGGTGCATGTTGTTGATTATTTGGTGGTAGACCTTCTTAATACTGTATTTAACAAATTAGGTAGAGAAATTGCGGTCAGCAGCAATGTCCGGGAGAGCATATCGTTACAAGCGGATGATATCTTGCCGGAAGACTTGCTGGAATTTATTGCAGCAACAGCGGGAGTAAACTGGGCTGAACAGGATGGCGTTATCATTGTTTCAACAAATAGCCGATTGGCTTATGCAACTTTTTTCCCTGTTAAATACGCGGACTTGATTAATATGAAAGATGCTTTGTCTGTTTTTGGCATTGGCGACAAGATTGTTGCCAATAATTATCCACGCGGGCTTCTTGTGTCTGGTACGCCAGACACATTAAAGAGAATTGGAATTGTTATTGATCAATTTGACAAACGTCTGCCAAGTATAAAAGTCGAATTTAAAGTTTTGGAAGTGAATAAAAGCAAAGAAAGAAGAGTTGGCATTTCTTGGCAGGACGGTGAAGGCACTTATTCATATAATAAACAAATCGGCGATATAAAGATTATGAGCCAAAGTGGCATATCAAAAATATTTACTGCTGGAATAGTAGCTACCGCCCAGGAAACTCAAGGCTGGGGCAAAATACTCGCAAGACCTTACCTAATTACAACCAACGCTACCGAGGCACATCTTTCCACCGGCGATGAAATACCCATATTTTCCAAAGATTATAATGGTAATCCTACAGTAGAATACAAAAAAGTTGGAATAGAGCTGTATGCTACCCCGACACTACTCGAAGGCGATTTGCTTAATATCAAGGCAAAAACCATTGTAAACATAATAAGTGGACAGGAGACTCAGCAAGGACTTACCGTACCTAAAATAAGTTCGCGCGAAGCTGAAACCATTATGCAGATAAAAAGCGGGGAGACAATAGTCATAGGAGGATTAATCAAGCAGGAAGAAATAAAGAGCGTTGTGCGTGTGCCGGTTTTTGGTAAAATACCGATAGTTGGCAGTTTATTCAAAAGTTCACATAAAAGCAAAGCCGAATCGGAAATTTTGATATTTATAACGCCAACGCTTATATATCCCAATTCCGACATGGAAAATGCCACGGATGAAAACACAAGCATGGTTGCCAGCACAAAATAATCATGCTCTATAAAAAATAGTCCCCCAAAGCGGTTTTAATTTAAACGGCAGTTCATTTTTTTATTGTTAGCCGTACCAACCTTGCCATAAAGTTTGCAATTTTTATATTTTGAAAAAGTCCAGCAAGTGGATTTTTTCAAAATATAAATTTTTCTTTCGTACCTTTCTTGGAAAACTCCCCGCGCTGGCGGGAGTTCGCGGCAATAATGCGCGCCTTGCCTGTACGCGTGGAACATGGTGTGTTTATGCTGAAAAACAAAATGATCGCGGCCGTAGAGCCCGGCAGTTTAGCCGCTTGCGCCGGCATTGTGCCGGGCGAGGTTCTTTTGTCGGTAAACGGCGGCAAGTTCAGAGATCTTATTGATCTTGGCTATCTGCTGGCCGAGGAAGAGCTTGAATTGAAAATACTCTCCGCAGACGGGAGGGAAAGATTTGTTACAATAAACAAAGCTATTGATGAAAACATCGGCTTGGAATTTCATACCGCCGTTTTTGACGGAATAAAAACCTGCCGGAACAACTGCGTTTTTTGCTTTGTTGCGCAAATGCCGCCGAACATGCGTGACAGCTTGTACATAAAAGACGACGACTACAGGCTTTCTTTCTTGTCCGGCAATTTTATCACCTTAACCAATTTGACAGAAGAAGATAAAAAACGCATAATTAATTTAAAGCTGTCGCCTCTTTATCTTTCGGTACACGCGACCGACGCGGCCGTCCGCCGGAAACTGCTGGGCAACCGTGACGCCGGCGGCGTGCTTGGCCTTATAAAAGAACTTACAAGCGCCGGCGTGAAGTTTCACGCGCAGGTTGTGCTGTGTTCCGGTTTGAACGACCGGGAAATATTCGCTGAGACCTATCGCGATCTTCTAAATTTAAATAACGGTATCCTGTCGGTGGCGGCGGTGCCGGTCGGCCTTACCAAATTCCGTCCTCCGTACGCTAAAGACTTGCGCTCCTTCACCGGCGGGGAAGCAAGGGAAATAATAGAGCAAATAAGCCGCTGGCAAAAAGAATGCCGGCAAAATATCGGCAGGCGTTTTATATATCCGGCTGATGAATTTTTTGTCCTGGCAGGGCTGCCCTTTCCGGCGGCGGAAGATTATGACGGTTTCGCGCAATATGAAAACGGCGTGGGCATAAGCCGCGTATTTCTTGACGACTGGCGCAAGAAGAAGGTAAATCCGGGCGCCGCGCCGAA
The DNA here is from genome assembly GCA_031275255.1 of Acidaminococcales bacterium. Classification (GTDB taxonomy): domain Bacteria; phylum Bacillota; class Negativicutes; order Acidaminococcales; family JAISLQ01; genus JAISLQ01. The sequence continues at coordinate 3,854 of JAISPA010000049.1, forward strand.
GCAAGCCTGCGTCGTTTGCGGCAGGTCAGCGCAAACAGCCTTGGCCGGGATGCTGGCAGAAACGGAAACAGCGCTGAAGGCCGGCCATCGGCTGCTTGTCGTTGAAAATGATTTTTTTGGCGATACGGTTACGGTAACAGGGCTGCTTACAGGGCGGGACATCCTGCGGAGCATAAACAAACTTCCCGTAAAGCCAAGGCGCATCGTTTTGCCGGGTATTGCCCTGAAAAGCAAAACTGAAAAAGTATTTCTTGACGATATGGCTTTGGACGAAATAGAGCGCGCGCTTTTGGACGCGAAAGTGGAAATCGCCTGGGACGCGGCCGAACTGAAAAATCTGCTTTATGGATAAGAGGTGGCAATGTTGGAAGGAAAACAGGGCATGATACAAGTTTACACCGGCGACGGCAAAGGAAAAACTACCGCCAGCCTCGGACTGGCCTTGCGGGCCGTTGGCCATGGGTTCAAGGTATTGATGATTCAGTTTTTAAAAGGCGACCCGGAATACGGCGAAGTAAAAGCGGCCGGATTTTTGCCGGGACTGGAAATAAGACAGGTAGGGCGCGACTGTTTCGTCAATTTTGCGGCGCCCGACCCTGTAGACGTAAAAATGGCGGCCGAAGGCTGGGAAATGGCAAAAGCGGCCGTGCTTTCGCGAAAGTACAACATGGTTATTTTGGATGAAATAAATATAGCGATGGGTACTAAATTACTGCCGACAGCGGCGGTTGCCGGCTTTTTGCGCGAAATCTCCCCGCCGCCGGCGGAAATAGTCCTGACCGGCAGGATGGCGCCGGCAGAAGTGATTGAATTAGCCGACCTAGTAACGGAAATGAAAGAAGTACGCCATTATTTTGACAAAGGCGTTCATTCGCGCAACGGGATCGACCATTGAGAGTGAGGATGCATGATGTCCAGACCGATCGTCGCAATAGTAGGCAGGCCGAACGTCGGCAAATCTACGCTGTTTAACCTGATCGCAAACAAAAAAATCTCCATTGTCGAAGACAATCCGGGTGTTACCCGCGACCGCCTGTACGCGCCCGCCCAGTGGCTCGACAGGGAATTTACGCTGGTCGATACGGGCGGCATAGAAAACAACCTTAAAGATGAAATGTTTGTGCATATACGGGCGCAGGCCGAAATCGCCATAAAGGAAGCGGATGTTATTGTCTTTTTAGTTGACGCCCGCGCCGGCCTTTTGCAGCAGGACGAGGCGGTATGCTCAATTTTGCGCAGCGCGAAGAAACCCGTGATATTGACGGTGAATAAAGCCGATTCCCCTAAACAGGAAGCCCAGGTTTATGATTTTTACAGTTTGGGGCTGGGCGATCCCATACCTATATCTTCCGCCAACAAATTAAACATCGGCGACCTTCTGGACGAGATCGTCGCGAAATTTCCCGAAGAACAAAGCGGTGAGTACGAAGGGGATGAAGACGTCATCCGCGTTGCGATCATCGGCCGGCCGAACGTGGGCAAGTCATCTATTTTTAACGCGCTCGTCGGCAGCGAGCGGTCCATCGTCAGCGATGTGGCCGGGACTACCCGCGACGCCATAGACACGACGGTACAGCGCAACGGGATGAAGTTTCTGTTTATTGATACGGCGGGTATGCGAAAAAAAAGCAAAGTGGAAGAACCCGTGGAGAAATACAGCGTTATAAGGTCGCTGCGCTCGGTTGACCGCGCCGATGTAACGCTGATGGTGCTGGATGCGGCGGAGGGCGTTACGGAACAGGACAAAAAGATTGCCGGCTATGCCCACGACGAAGGTAAAGGCATAGTGATCGTGGTAAACAAATGGGATTTGGCGACGAAAGACACCTCTACCCACCTTCGTTATACGGAAAATTTGCGCAAAGAAATTGTTTTTCTGCAATATGCCCCTGTTGTCTATGTTTCCGCCAAAAACAACCAGCGGATCAGCCGGCTGCCGGAACTTATCCATTACGTTGCCGAACAGCACGCAATGCGTATCGCCACCGGCGTGTTAAATCAAGTGATCGGGGACGCCGTTGCCACCAATCCGCCGCCTTCCGAGCGTGGAGTGAAACTTAAAATACTTTACGCAACGCAAGTTAAAACCAAACCGCCGACCTTTGTTTTTTTTGTCAATGATCCCGCTATCATGCACTTTTCCTACCAGCGTTTTTTGGAAAACAAGCTGCGCGACGCTTTTGGCTTTGAGGGTACGCCTATCCATATAATAGTCCGCGGCCGCGACGAAAATACATAACACTGTTCCCCGGCTAAAATCATGGTATTTTTGCGGCCAGTACCTTGTAGCACCTAAAGGTTGTCAGCGAACGGCGAGGATTTTTT